>NZ_JBEWZI010000022.1:0-69367 GCF_040566545.1 Uliginosibacterium flavum | reverse complement strand
TTCTTCGGGCTATATGCTCGAAGAAGTCCGTCCAGCGCGGCTTTGCAGGCAGTGTTTAAACGACGCCGGCGCCGTGCGCCTGCTGATCCGCCCAGTACGACGAGCGCACCATCGGACCACAGGCGGCGTTCTTGAAGCCCATTTTCAGCGCTTCGGTTTCGAACATCTTGAAGGTCTCGGGGGGCGGGTAGCGCAGCACCGGCAGGTGGCCGCCGGAAGGCTGCAGGTACTGGCCAATGGTGAGCATTTCGACGTCATGCGCGCGCAAATCACGCAGCACTTCGAGGATCTCTTCGTCGGTTTCGCCCAGGCCCAGCATCAGGCCGCTCTTGGTCGGCACTTCGGGGTGGAGCTTCTTGAACTCTTGCAGCAGCTTCAGCGAGAAGGCGTAATCGGAACCCGGGCGGGCAGCCTTGTACAGGCGCGGCACGGTTTCCAGATTGTGGTTCATCACGTCCGGCGGGGCTTCCTTGAAGATCGCCAGGGCTACGTCCATGCGCCCGCGGAAATCCGGCACCAGCACTTCGATGCGGGTCTTCGGGCTGGCCTCGCGGGTGGCGCGGATGCAATCGACGAAATGCTGGGCACCGCCGTCGCGCAGGTCATCGCGATCCACCGAGGTAATGACGACGTAGTTCAGACGCATCGCCGCGATGGTCTTGGCCAGATCGGCCGGCTCGTCCTGGTTCAGCGGATTCGGGCGGCCGTGGCCGACGTCGCAGAAGGGGCAGCGGCGCGTGCAGATGTCACCCATGATCATGAAGGTGGCCGTGCCCTTGCCGAAACATTCGTGAATGTTCGGGCAGGAGGCTTCTTCGCAGACGGTATGCAGCTTGTGATCGCGCAGGGTTTCCTTGATCTCGTTGAAGCGCGCCGTTTCTTCGGCCGTGCCCAGCTTGATGCGGATCCATTCGGGCTTGCGCAGCTTTTCGGCCGGCACGATCTTGATCGGGATGCGGGCTGTCTTGTCGGCGCCGCGCAGTTTGTTCGGATGCTCTGTACTCATATCGTCGGGGGCTTTCTTTTAGTGCGCGAGGGGATAGTCGCGATCCAGCAGTTCGGTCAGCCGGGTTGCCAATTGTGCCAGTACGGCGTCGGTCGTGGTACTGGCGCCTTCTTCTTTCAGGCTGGTGCTGCGCAAGCCCTCGTAGCCGCAGGGGTTGATGCGCAGGTAGGGCGCCAGATCCAGATCCACGTTCAGCGACAGGCCGTGATAGCTGCAGCCGCGTGAAATCTTCAGGCCCAGCGCGCCGATCTTGGCATCCTTCACGTACACGCCCGGTGCGCCTCCGCGGCGCTCGGCGGCGATGCCGTAGGCGGCCAGCACGTCGATCATGGCCTGTTCCATCAGCGTGACCTGCTCACGCACTTTCAGATTGCGCCGGGCCAGATCGATCAGCAGATAGACCACGGCCTGGCCGGGGCCGTGATAGGTGATCTGGCCGCCCCGGTCGATCTGCACGACGGGGATTTCACTGGCCGTTAGCAGGTGTTCGGGTTTGCCGGCGAGGCCTTGTGTATAGACCGGTTCGTGCTGCAGTAGCCACAGTTCGTCGGGCGTGTCCGGGCCGCGTTCGGCGGTGAAGCGTTTCTGGGCTGCGAATGTTGTTGCGTATTCGACGACGCCCAGCTGGCGCAGGGTGAGGGACTGGGAACTGGGAACTGGGGACTGGGCAGCCCCCGCTTTTCCGAGTTCCGAGTCCCCAGCCCCCAGTTCCCGTATCAAAGAACCACCTTCACCATCGGGTGCGAACTCAGCTCGCGGTACAGCGTATCCAGCTGCAGCTGCGAGGTGGCGCGGATGGTGCAGGTCAGCGAGAGGTAATTACCCTTGGAGGAAGGGCGCATTTCAATGGTCGCCGGATTGAAGTCAGGCGCATGCACCAGCACCACGGAGACGATCACCTGGGCGAAATCGTCATGGCGCGGGCCCATGATTTTGAGCGGGAAATCGCAGGGAAATTCCAGCAGGGTCGTACGTTCTTCGGTCATGGCCGTTCCTGTTTCAGGCTTGTATCAACGCCAATATATGGCGCCAGTGCCGTCGTAATTCAAGCGGCGTAATTATCCGGTAAAGTCGTCCCTGTTCAGACATGCCCGAAGAGCCTCTCCGGGCGGACTTCTCCGGCAGGCATGCCTGCAGAGTAAGGCTCAGCGCGGCTCTTGCAGGGGTGTTGTCAGAGCTGTGCAAACGCTGCATCCGCCGCCGTAATCGTCGCTGCCAGATCTGCCTCGCTATGCGCTGCCGAGACGAAACCAGCCTCGTAAGCAGAAGGCGCAAGGTAGTGGCCAGTGTCGAGCATCAGGTGGAAGAAGCGCTTGAAGCGCTCGGTATCCGAACGCATCACGTCGGCAAAGCTCTGCGGCACTTCCTTGCTGAAGTACAGGCCGAACATTGCGCCGACGGCCTGCGCCGAGAAGGCGATGCCGTGCTTCGCGCCCGCTGCGGCCATGCCGGTGGCGAAGGCGCTGGTGCGCGCGGACAGGGTTTCGTAGAAACCGGGCTGGCTGATCAGCTTGAGCGTAGCAAGGCCGGCGGCCACGGCCACCGGGCTGCCGGACAGGGTGCCGGCCTGATACACGTTGCCCAGTGGGGCGATCTTTTGCATGATCTCGCGCTTGCCGCCGAAGGCGCCGACCGGCATGCCGCCGCCGATGATCTTGCCCAGCGTGGTCAGATCCGGCGTGATCTTGTAGAGGCCTTGCACACCTTGCAGGCCGACGCGGAAGCCGGTCATGACTTCGTCGAAGATCAGTACCGCGCCATGTTTAGTGCACAGCGCACGCAGACGATCCATGTACTCCTGCGAGGGGCGCACGAGGTTCATGTTGCCGGCCACCGGCTCGATGATCACGCAGGCAATCTCCTTGCCGCGCGTGGCGAAGCATTCTTCCAGCGCGGGGATGCTGTTGTAGTCCAGCACCAGCGTGTGTTTGGCGAAATCGGCCGGCACGCCGCCCGAGGACGGGTTGCCGAAGGTCAGCAGACCCGAGCCGGCTTTGACCAGCAGGCTGTCGGCGTGGCCGTGGTAGCAGCCTTCGAACTTGACGATGGCGTCGCGGCCGGTGAAGCCCCGGGCAAGGCGGATCGCGCTCATCGTCGCTTCGGTGCCGGAGGAGACGAGGCGGACCATTTCGATGCTGGGCAGCAAGCTGATCAGCAGCTCGGCCATCTCGATCTCGCCCTCGGTCGGCGCGCCGAAGGAGAGACCATTCACGGCGGCGCGCTGCACCGCTTCGATCACCTCGGGATGGGCGTGGCCGAGAATCGCCGGACCCCAGGAGCCGACGTAGTCGGTGTATTGCTGACCGTCCGCGTCCCAGACGTAAGCGCCCTGTGCGCGCTCAAGAAAGCGCGGCGTGCCGCCGACCGAGCGGAAGGCGCGGACGGGGGAATTCACGCCGCCGGGGATGTTGCGCTGGGCGCGTTCGAAGAGTTCGGCGTTTTTGGACATGGCGGCGAGTGAGGGGCGAGGAGTAAGGAGGCGTGTAGGGTGGGCTCGGTGAGCCCACGCGTCAAAGGTAAAGTGCGGCGATCTTCGCAGCCTGTGCCTGCGGATCAGCAGCCTGATAAATATCGGTAATCACCGCGACCCAGTCAGCGCCGGCGTCGATCAGCGGCGCGGCATTGCTGGCAGTGATACCACCGATGCAGGCCACCGGCACATTGATGAATTCCGCCTTGGCGCGGCTGATCAGCTCGATCGGCGCGACAGGGGCTTCGGGCTTGGTGGGCGAGGCATACATCGCGCCGAAGGCGATGTAGCTGGCCCCGCCGGACACGGCCGCGCGTGCGCGTTTGAAATCGCCATAGCACGAGACGCCTATCTGGAGACGTCCGCCGGACGCGGCTCTCAGGGCAGGCAGCTCGCCGTCTTCGCGCCCGATATGCAGCCCGTCAGCGTCCACGGCGAGCGCCAATGGCAACTTGTCGTTGATGATCAGGCTGACCCCGAGTTCACGGGTGAGGACGCGCAGGGCCTGGGCCTGTTCCAGCTTGAGTGCGGGCGAGGCAGTTTTGTGGCGGTACTGCAGTACGGTGGCGCCGCCGAGGATGGCGGCACGGCTCACAGCAATGAGGCGGGCGGTGTCGTCCCAGTCCGGGGTGACCAGATAGAGGCCGCGCCTCATGCGTCTTCGCGACGGCAGAAACGATTCGGGATGCTCTGGCCCATGCCCAGACGCCAGCTCTGCGACAGGGTGTGCCAGGTATATTCCTGCGCGCCACGCACCGCTTCGCTGAGATCCATTTCTTGCGCCAACAGGGCGGCGAGGGCGGCAGACAGGGTGTCACCGGCGCCGTGCCAGGCGCCGGGCAGGCGTTCCCAGGCGTCGGTGCGCAGGACGCCGCCGCCGCCGTACAGCGTGTTGATGACTTGCTGGGTGGGTTCGTGCGCACCGGTGAGCAGGACGTGTTCCGCGCCCATTTCCATCAGGCGGCGCGCGCATTCTGCGCTGCTGACCTCCTCAACACCCTCGTCTTCCGCTTCGTCTTCACCGAGAGCAAGGCGGCGCGCATCGGCGGCATTGACCACCACAACGGTCGACAGGGGCAGCAGCAGCTCGCAGATCGCGCCGAGCATTTCCTCATCGGCCAGCGGATCGTTGCCGCTGCGCAACTCGGCATCAAAGACCACCGGAATGTCGGGGTAGTCGGCCAGCACGTTAGCGATTTCACCAACATTCTCCACGCTGACCAGACGCCCAATTTTGAAGGCGTGAACCGGGATGTCTTCGAGCAGGGCACGGGCCTGATCAGCGACCCAGTCGCCATCGGTCGCCGAAATCCCCTCGATTCGCGAGGTGTCCTGTACGGCGAAGCCTGTAATCACCGACAATGGATGGGCACCAAAAGCAGCGATGGTCAAAATGTCGCCCTGCAGGCCACCTCCACCCGTAGGATCGGTGGCGGCGAAAGTCAGAACGACGAGTGGATTGGCAGAAGCTGGCATGGGGACGCGGCTAAATGAATGAAATATGCGCAGCAGGCCTGCGCAAGCCTGAAGTTTAACCGATAACGCCTTTGGCTCCGCTGTTGCGGGGCGGCCACAAACGAAGTACAGATATTCCCGCACAAAGACGACAATTCACACTCTGCGGCGCCCAGTGCTTGCAAGTTTGGTATAGTTGCCTTACAAACATGCCGCGTATGCTTCCGGATCGTCAGGCTCAGGCCCGCAGTTTCCGTGTTCAGTACGCCGCCTGATAAATTGCCATGCCGTCATCACTGGATGGGCGGATGGTTTGAGAGGAGTTGCACGTTGGCAGACAAAGCTGATGTTTCCGGCATCAAGGTGATGGTGATTGACGACAGCAACACCATTCGCCGCAGCGCGGAAATTTTTCTGGCCCAAGCTGGCTACCAGGTGCTGCTGGCTGAGGACGGTTTTGATGCCCTCTCCAAAATCGCGGATCACCATCCCGACCTGATTTTTGTGGACATCATGATGCCGCGTCTGGATGGTTATCAGACCTGTGCGTTGATCAAGAAGAATCCGAAATTTGCGGGGACACCGGTCATCATGCTGTCTTCCAAGGACGGTTTGTTTGATCGGGCTCGGGGTCGCATGGTTGGTTCTGATGAATACTTGACCAAACCTTTTACGAAAGACAGTTTGCTCAAGGCCGTGTCTGCGCACATGGCTCTCCGCGAACAACGCTGACATATCCACTGTTTCGAGGCTCCACCATGGCAATCAAGAAAATTCTGGTCGTAGATGATTCCCCAACCGAGCGTTTCGCGCTGATCGAGTACCTGTCCAAACAGGGCTTTTCGGTGGTGACGGCCGATAATGGCGAAGAGGGCGTGGTCAAGGCCAAGGCCGAGATCCCTGATCTGATCCTGATGGATGTCGTGATGCCCGGCATCAATGGCTATCAGGCGACCCGTACGATCTCGCGCGAAGAAACCACGCGCCATATCCCGATCATCATGACCACCAGCAAGGATCAGGAAACTGACAAGATCTGGGGTATGCGTCAGGGTGCCTTCGATTACATGACCAAGCCGCTCGATCTGCCCGAGCTGCTGAAAAAAATCCAGGCGATCGGTTGATCGTCCACAAGGGAGTCTGTTGAATGGCCAAACGCATCAGTCTGCGGGAGTTTCAACAGGATCTGACCAAGCGGCTCGCGGAGATGAGTACCTCCAATCGCCGCTCGGCGCTGCTGGCTGTCGTGGCCGGCACCGAGAACTGGTTGATTGACCTTTCAGATGCCGGTGAAATCATCGCCGCGCCCAGTATTACCGAAGTGCCGCTGACCCGTAACTGGTTTCGCGGCCTTTCCAATGTGCGCGGCAATCTGTTCAGCGTGGTCGATCTTGCGGCCTTTTGTGGCGAAACCCCGCCGCCTCTGACCAATGATTCGCGCATGATGCTGATTGGCGCCAAGCACGGTCTGCGCACCGCCCTGCTGGTTTCGCGCGCACTGGGCTTGCGCAATCCTGACGATTTCGACGTCGATGAAAGCTTTACGGATACGCGTCCGTGGATTGGTGCCGCCTTGCGCGACCACCAGAACCGGCTCTGGAAGCGCCTGATTGTGCGCCCATTGCTGAGCGACCCACGCTTTCTCGAAGCCAGTGCGGATTTGCGCTGAGATGAACACGCATTTCCCATGTTGTCTGAGTTTTTGCTGCACCCATAACAACGATACCCAACGCCCGTACCATATCGGAGCTCTCGCATGGCACTGAAACTTCCTGGCTTTCTCAAGCGCCTCAAGGCCAATTCGGCCAATTCTGACAATACGGTCATGGATAGTCGAGCCACTATGATCGACTCGCCGGTCAGCGTGGCGCCAGCTTCGCGTCGAAAGTTATGGCTGATCGGGAACAAGCCACTGAATGAGCAGCTGCGCACTATCGGCGGCATGTTTACGCTGGCGTTGATCGTTGTAGTGACGCTGACGGCCTTGCAGATTCGTTCGGCTGCGCAGGGTACGGCTTTCGTTTCGGCCTCTGGCCAGATGGCCACGCTGTCGCAGATTCTTGCAAAGGCTGCCCAGCAGGCGGTGACGACGGGCCGTACCGGTTTCTCGGAACTGAAGGAAAGCCGGGATTCGTTTGCCGATTTGCTCAAGGCCATTACGGAAGGCGGCGAAGTCAATGGTGTCAATTACGACGCCACGCCACGCTCGGTCAAGCCGCAGCTCGATGAAGTAACCGAGGTCTGGGGCAAAATCCTGAAAGAGGCCAATGACGTTGCCAAGCAGCAGGAGCAGATCAACCGTTTGGGTAAGGCCGTTGCCAGTATTAATAGCAACAACGCCCAGCTGCTCGATTTTGCCGAGCAGGTGGCGCGCGCCAAGCTCGAAGGTCGCGGCTCTGCCAACGACATCGAGACTGCCAATCAGATCGTGATGTTGTCGCAGCGCATGGCCAAAAACGCCAATGCCCTGCTGGCTGCCGAGTCGGTTGATCCGGAGGTGATTTTCCTGCTCGGGCGTGACTCAAACTCCTTTGATGACTTGCTCAAGCAGCTGACCGAGAGCACGGTTGACGCCAACACCATGCAAAAGTTGGAGAGTCTCAAGCTCTTCGGATCCAAACACCAGATCGCGGTTGGCGGCATTCTTGCCAACGTACAGCCGCTACTGACCGCCAAGCGCGCCGGCGTCACCGTGTTTCAGGAGTCGGGCAAATTGCTCGACGCGATCAACGAACTGTCGGCAGCCTATAACAAGGCCTTTACCGGGATCAGCCTGTTTTTGATCGGTATTCTGATTTCTGGCCCGATCGCTTTGTTGCTGCTGGCCGCGCTGGTCTGGGTGTACAACAACGACTTGGCGTCACGGCGTGACGAGGCTGATCGCCAGCGTCTGGCTGCTGAGGCTGACAAGAACGGTACCCAGCAGGCCATTTTGCGCCTGATGAATGAAATGGGCGACTTGGCTGACGGTGACTTGACGATCCGCGCCACGGTGACGGAAGACGTGACCGGCGCCATTGCCGACTCGGTGAACTACACGATTGAAGAACTCTCCGTGCTGGTACGCCGAATCAACGATGCGGCAGGTCGAGTGACCATCGCTACCGAATCTGCTCAGCGCCTCTCGGGTGAACTGCTCGACGCTTCAGAGCGCCAGTCGCGTGAAATTACCCAGGCCGGTTCGCAGGTGCAGGAAATGGCCCGCTCGATGACGGCCGTATCCGGCTCCGCCCTGCAGACCGCGCAGGTGGCACGCCGCTCGCTGGAAGCTGCGCGCAAGGGTGCGGACGCGGTGCAGAACTCGATAAAGGGTATGAACGAAATTCGCGAACAGATCCAGGAAACCTCCAAGCGGATCAAGCGCCTCGGCGAGTCTTCGCAGGAGATTGGTGAAATCGTGGAACTGATTTCCGACATTACCGAACAGACCAACGTGCTGGCTCTGAACGCCGCCATTCAGGCCGCATCAGCCGGTGAAGCCGGTCGCGGCTTTACGGTGGTTGCGGAGGAAGTGCAGCGACTGGCTGAACGTTCTGCTGAAGCAACCAAGCAGATCGCCGCGATTGTGAAGACCATTCAGACGGATACCGGCGATGCCGTGGCCGCTATGGAAAACTCGACCCGCAATGTGGTTGAGGGAGCCAAGCTGTCCGATGCGGCCGGCCAGGCTCTGTCCGAGATCGGCGACGTGTCGGTGGAAATGGCGACGCTGGTTGAAAAGATTTCGTCCGACACTCAGCGTCAGGCCAATGTGGCAACCGAGGTGTCGGAAGCCATGCGCGGGATTCTGTCGATCAACGAATCCACAACGCGCGGCACCCAGCAGTCGGCCGTCTCGATCGGGCAATTGTCCGATCTGGCTGTCGAGCTCAAGGGTTCGGTGTCCGGCTTCAAGGTGTGATGAATGGGCGGTGCAGCCCATTCGGGTTGTACCGATTCCTGCCCCCGGCCCGCATGGGTCGGTTCGTGGTGGCTGTGCCGCGTCTGCTCAAGAGGCAATAGATGAGCCTGAATAATGATTTCGATGTAGGTCCGCTGACCTGGGTAAAGGGTGAAATCGATACTGCGCTGAATTCCGCGCGGGATCGTCTGGCTGAAGTCCAGGCCGACCCAGCCCAGCGTGAGCCTTTGCGCTTTGCCCAGAGCCATGTGCACCAGGCCAGTGGCGCCCTGTCCATTGTGGGTCTGGATGGCGTGTCGCAGTTTGCCGAGGCAATCGACAAGTTGATTTCAGCGCTGGCCGCGAATGAAGTGGCGACGACGCCGGAAATGTTAGCGGTGGCTTTGCGCAGCGTGGGCATGCTCGGCAATTACATCAACGAAATATCGGCCGGTGCTCCGCACCAGCCGCTGCGCCTGTTTCCCGCCTATCAGGACCTGGTCGCTGCACGGGGTGGTGACGCTCCGCAGCCGAGCGAGCTGTTTTTCCCGGACTTGAGTCTGCGTCCGCAGTTGGCCAGCAATGACGCCATCGCTCCCGAGCGCGCAGCACACGAGCTGCGCGTGCTGCGTGGCCGCTTTGAAAAAGGCCTGCTGAATTGGCTGCGCAAGCCGCAGGAGACTGCAGGTCCGCAGGAAATGCTCAGTGCCGTTGAGCGCATCGAGCAGATTCAGGCCTTGCCGGCCACGCGCTCTTTCTGGTGGGCCGCGATTGCATTTTTCGAGGGTTTGACGGCTCAGGCCATTCCGGTGGACAAGCCTGCCCAGCTTTTGTGCCGGCGCATCGACACCCAGATGAAGCGTTTGCTCGAAGGTTCGCAGGTGGTGGCGGATCGGCTGGTGCGCGACGTGCTGTACTTTGTCGCAACCTCCCGGATTGACTCCAAGCACGCCCAGTCCGTGCGCAGCACCTATGGCCTTGATCGCATCCTGCCGTCGCCGGATGTCGAGCTTTCCGACACTTTGCGTCAGCCTTTCGTGCTGCGCGTGCGTGAGGCGCTGGAGCAGGCCAAGGACTCATGGAATCGTTTCTGTGCCGGTGCGGCCGTGGCACTGCCGCAATTTCAGGAACAACTGATCGAACTGGCACAGCGCATCGAGCCGATGCGTTTGCCGCAGGTGGATCGCCTGCTGCTGGCTTTGGCGGAAACCATCGTGTGGTTGCGCAGCGATCCTTTGCGCCTGAACGATGATCTGTCGATGGAGATTGCCACGGCTTTGCTCGTGATCGAGCAGGCCAATGAGTCGCCGAATGCCGATCCGGCCTTGCTGCGCAAGCAGGTTGATTTGCTGTGCTTCCAGCTGTCGGCGCGCTGTCGTGGCGACGTGGTGCCGGAGCTTGATCTGGCGCCCTTTGGCGAAGCTTCGCGCCGCGCCCAGGAACGTCTCTTCTTCAACCAGTTGGCACGCGAGATTCTGACCAATCTGGGACAGATCGAGCAGACCCTGGACAGCTTTTTCCGCAACCCGGCACAGCGCGATGCGCTACCTAGCCTAGCCGGTCCGCTCAAACAGATTGAAGGTGCTTTTGCGGTGCTGGGCGAGCCTCGCGCCGTGACGCTGGTGCGTGATAACGCCGCCGCGATTGCCCGCTTTGCCGAGCAGCCGGAACCGCCGGGTCAGGAAGCGCTTGACGAAGTTGCGCAGCAGCTTTCTGCGCTGGGCTTCTACGTCGATGCACTAAAAACGGGGGCCGCACGTCTAGATGATTTCCTCAACCCGTCGAGTATTCGTATCGACGAAGAGATCGTCGCGGCCGCCAGTGATACCGTTGAGGCTCAACTGCAGCGCGAAACGCGCGAAACCCACAATCTCGTCGAGGCGCTCAAGGATGCGCCCGAAGATCAGTTCCTGCGCGATCAGTTGGTCAGCAGTCTGGAGGCGATTCGTGAAGATGCCCAACTGGTGGCTGACACTGGTCTTGAGCAGAAAGCCAGGAGCGCCTTGGCCAGCCTGAAGTCTGGCGAAGCCACACAGGAAACCCTGGCAGAAACCTTTGCCAGCGTTGCGCCAGCGGTGACGCCGCAGCGTTCGGAAGATACCTCGCGCCTGATGGAAGTGAGCAACGAGGAGCTGGATGCCGAATTGCTGGCAATCTTCCTCGAAGAGGCGCACGAAGTTCTCGCCACCATTGCCGAACACCGCAGCAAGGTGATCGCCGAGCCGCATGACTTTGAATCCCTGACGACGGTCCGGCGCCAGTTCCACACGCTCAAGGGCAGTAGCCGCATGGTCGGCCTGAACGACTTTTCGGAAGCCGGCCGGCACATCGAAATGGCGATGAATCGCTGGCTGCAGCTCGAAAAAGACGTCGATGCCAGCCTGATTTCGTTGCTGGATCATTCCTACGAAGTCTTTTCTGCGTGGGTGGACCAGCTTGAAGCGGGTGGCGGGGTGTGGCGTGATGCCAGTGCATTGATTGAACAGGCTCAGCAATTGCTGAGCGCGCTCGACAGCCCGGCTGACGAAATGTATGCGCCAGCAAGCTCTGCGGTAGTGGATTCAGAACTTGAGTCAGCGGTAATCGAACCTGTTTTTACGGACGCCATTCAGGAGGCGATGCTGCCGATCAGCGCGGCAGGCTCTGAACTGGACCTGACCAGCACCTTGATGGAGCTGGATTTGGCGGCCTTGTCTTCAGGTGAGCACATCCACACCGAGATTGATCTGGCGGTTACTGATTTCGAAGGCGACGCGCTGCGCGCATTCAGTTCGGAATTTGGCGAGCAGGCTGCCGAAGTAGAAGCAGAATCGCAGGCTGCGCGCTTTGAATTGCCGCAGGTTGGTGCGAGCGTTCAGCCCGTGCTCAATCTGCCGCTCGAAATGGATCTGGAACTGGATGATTTCGAGTTGGCAGATGAACCTCAAGCCGAACCCGAACCCGCATTGGTGGTTGAATCCGCTCCCGAGCCAGAGATTGCGCTGGAGGCGGCGCCGCTGCTGGACTTTGATTTTGGCGATGATGACGACGACCTTGGCGACGCGCCAGCTGTTGCGCCAGTCGTGGCGAATGTTGCCGAGCTGGATTTGACCAGCTCAATGATCAGCATCCAGCTGGAAGCCATGATGAATGGCGACAGCCCCGAAGATTTCGAGATGGATCTGAGCGCCACCGATTTTGTCGGTGGCAGCATGAGCGATTCGCCGGAACTGGTCGAGGCGCCTGCGATCCTGCTCGATGAGCCCCTGATTGATGAGATCGAGGCCGAACTGCCCTTGCTGGCTGAAGAAGCGCCCACTGCCGATCTGGCAGAGATTCCGGTGATTGACGCTCTGCCCGACGACGAAGTGCCGACGCTGGCCGAGGAGTTCGAGACGCCGGCTTTGGAGCCTGTGCTGGAAACAGAACCAGTTCCGGAATTCGAGCTGCCTGAAGAGCCGCAGTCAGAGCGGATCTTCACTGAGACCGCTCTGGAACCCATGCTGGACGCGCCTCTTCAGACATTCGCTGTCGAGAACGAGACCGGGCCTTTCTCTGCGTTGAGTCGTAAGGAAGATATTGATGGCATGCAGGAGGTGGCGATTGATGATGAAGACGGCGAAATCGACTTGCCGGTCATCAATCTGAACGCCTTTAATCCGTCACCCGTTGAAACGCCGGTAAGCGAGGCTGAGTGGACGGCCACGGACAGCGAAGTCACGATCGGCGATCAGACTTTGTCGCGCGGCCTTTACGATTTGTACATTGCTGAATCCCGGCAACTGCTCGACAAATTGCTCGATGAGCATACCCGTCTGGAAAACCACCCGCTACGCGTGCCGACTATCGACGCGATTCGCGCCGCACACACGCTGGCGGGCATTTCCGGTACAGCGCGGATCGAACCCGCCTATGCCTTGGGCAAGGCGCTTGAACACGCTTTGCACCGCTTCACCGACACCGAAGTGCCGCCCGCTGCGGCGCAAATTGATGTGTTCGGAACCGCCGTGTTGATGCTGGATGGCATGCTCGCCGAAGTCGTGCATTACGTCATGCCGGCCGCGGCACCGGAGCTGATTGTTCAGCTCGAGGGTTTGCATCCCGACTTTAACCACGCCAGCTTGGTGGTGGAGCAGGCGCCCCCTGCCGCGTTTGTCGACGAGAGTGTCAGTTTGGTCGCCGCCGCGACGGCTGCGGCTGTGGCTGCTGAGCAGATCAGCCCGCCGGTACCTGATGCACCGCAACCGCTGGAAGCGGATATCGGTCCGCAGGATGATCTGGATGAGCAGTTGCTGCCGATCTTCTTTGAAGAGGCGGATGAGCTGGTGCTGGATATCGGTACGGCATTGCGCGACATGCGTGATGATCCGGCTGACACCGCCCCGCAATTGTCCCTGGCACGTAGCCTGCACACGCTAAAAGGCAGTGCGCGGATGGCCGGCGCCATGCGCCTTGGCCAGTATGTTCACAATCTTGAGACGCACCTTGAAACCTCGGCGCGTGCCCAGCATTCCGGCGCGGCGCTGGTGGATGACCTTGAAAGTGGTCTGGACCACATCGGTGGCTTGATTCTGGCGTTGAAGAATCCGCCGGCTCCGGTGGTGGCGAGCGTTCAGACGTCAGAAGGCGATGTCGATGCCGTCGTTGTAGTGGAGTCCGCCAAGGCCATTGCGGCACCGGTTGCCCAAACTACGATGTTTGACGAGCTCGAGTCGACACAAACCCAGCAACGCGCTCCGCTGCGGGTACGGGCCGAGATGATTGACCGCTTCGTGAATGAAGCGGGTGAAGTCTCGATTGCACGGACCCGGATCGAAGGTGAAATGCGCGTGTTGCGGCGTTCGCTGCTGGATCTGACCGAGAACGTGATTCGTCTGCGCAATCAGTTGCGTGAAGTGGAAATCCAGGCCGAATCGCAGATGCAGTCGCGTATCGCAGCAGCAGAATCCGCCCACGATAATTTTGATCCACTCGAATTCGACCGCTTCACCCGCCTGCAGGAATTAACGCGGATGATGGCCGAGTCGGTCGGTGACGTCACCACCATTCAGCAAAACTTGTTGCGCAATCTCGATGCGGCCGACTCTGCTTTGCACGCGCAGGGCCGCCTCTCGCGCGATCTGCAGCAGGCGCTGATGGGCGTGCGCATGGTGCCTTTCGAGGAACTCGCGGATCGACTCTATCGCGTGGTTCGTCAGACCACCAAGGAGCTGGGCAAGCGCGCCAATCTGGATATCGTCGGCGGTGCGATTGAAATCGACCGGGGTGTGCTGGATCGCATGACCGCGCCGATCGAGCATTTGTTGCGCAACGCGATTGCTCACGGCATCGAGATGCCGGAAGTGCGCGCCGCTGCAGGCAAGGCCGAAGTCGGCCAGATCACGCTCAAGCTGACCCAGCTGTCCAATGAAATCGCGCTGGAACTGGCCGATGACGGTCATGGTCTGGACTATAAGCGGATTCTGGCGCGGGGCCGCGAAGCCGGACTGGTCGGGCCGGATGAAGTGCCCAACGATGGACGTCTGACCCAGCTGATTTTCGAACCAGGCTTCTCCACCGCCGAATCCGTTTCCGGGATTGCCGGGCGCGGAGTCGGTATGGACGTGGTGAAGAACGAAACCATGTCCGTGGGTGGTCGCATCGACATCTTCTCGGATGCCGGCAAGGGCTCACGCTTCCTGATTCACCTGCCGCTGACTCTGGCGGTAACGCAGGCCTTGCTGGTGCGTTGTGATGCGCGCACCTACGCGATTCCCTCGAACATGGTCGAGCAGGCGCTGGAACTCAAAGAGCCGGCGCTGCAGGAAATTCGCAACAAGGGCTTTGTCGAGTGGAAGGATACCCAGTATCCCTTCGCCTACTTGCCGCGTTTGCTGGGCCACGTGCATGCGCAACCGGTGCCGGGTCGCTATCACTGGGTCCTGCTCCTGCGTGCCGGTAGTCAGACCTTGGCCGTGCATATCGACGAACTGCGTGGTAATCAGGAAATCGTGGTCAAGAATGCTGGCCCACAGTTTGTACGTCTGCAAGGTTACAGCGGCGCAACGGTGCTGGCGGATGGCGAAATCTCGCTGATTCTGAATCCGGTGGCGCTGGCTGCGCGTCAGAGCGTGCCTGCCGCCGTACTTGGCGAAGCTGCCGAGATGGCCGAGGAGGGTTACACCCCGCCTGTCGAAACGCGGATTCCGTCGATCATGGTGGTGGATGATTCGCTGACCGTGCGCAAGATCACCAGTCGCATGCTCGAGCGCGAGGGCTTCCTCGTCGTGACGGCCAAGGACGGTGTTGACGCGTTGGAAAAACTCGTCGATTACAAGCCTGATGTCATGCTGCTGGATATCGAAATGCCTCGCATGGATGGTTTCGATCTTGCCCGCAACGTGCGTGCCGATGCCCGTCTGAAGGACATCCCGATCATCATGATCACCTCGCGCATGGCCGACAAACACCGCAACTATGCGATGGAAATCGGCGTGAATAACTACCTGGGCAAGCCTTATCAGGAAGAGCAATTGCTCGAACTGATTACCAGCTTTATCGCCGCCCAGCGCAACTGATGCAGGGCTGGCCCGCGCAAGCGGGCCGCCTGCTCAGCCTCACTCCGCCTTGTTCTTCAGCCTGTATGGCTGTACAGATCCGCTCCGCGCGGATCTTCAGGCATGCCTTCAAGATTGCCAAATCTGACACATTCCACCCGATTTCATTGCGCAAAAAGTAAGCACTTGCAGGCCTTGATCGGCTAGAATTCCGCCCTTCGCCTCGCTCTCTTTTTGCCGCTGCTTGCCCATGGAATTCGCCGGTATCCGCCTGAAAAATAAGTTGTTTGTTGCGCCCATGGCGGGGGTGACAGATCGTCCATTCCGTCAGCTGTGCCGGAAACTGGGCGCAGGGCTGGCTGTGTCGGAAATGGTGACCTCGAATTCCCTGCTTTATGGCAGCACCAAAACCAAACGGCGCGCCAACCACGCGGGCGAGCCGGGACCGATCTCGGTGCAGATCGCCGGGGCCGATCCGCTGATGATGGCGCAGGCCGCCCGTCACAACGCCGAAAACGGCGCGCAGATCATCGACATCAATATGGGTTGCCCGGCCAAGAAGGTGTGCAATGTGGCTGCCGGCTCGGCCCTGATGCGCGATGAATTGCTGGTCGCCCGGATTCTCGAGAGCGTCGTTGCTGCCGTACCGGAACTACCGGTGACGCTGAAGTTTCGCACTGGCTGGGATCGCGAGCATCGCAACGCCGCCACGATTGCACGTATTGCTGAAGAATCCGGGATTCAGCTGATCGCCATTCACGGCCGTACGCGTGCCGATCTGTATATGGGCGCAGCGGAGTACGACACGATTGCCACGGTGAAATCGCAACGCGGGATTCCGGTAATCGCCAATGGCGATATTGACTCGCCGCAGAAGGCCAAATACGTGCTCGATTACACCGGCGCCGATGGCGTGATGATCGGCCGGGCCGCGCAAGGCCGGCCGTGGATTTTCCGCGAGATCGCACATTACCTGGCAACGGGCGAGTTGCTGCCGCCCCCCGAGGTTGCCGAGATTCATCGCGTGTGTCGCGAGCATCTGCTTGATCTGCACGACTTTTACGGTATCGAGGCCGGTGTACGCGTGGCGCGCAAGCACATCGCCTGGTACACAAAGGGGCTCGTTGGCTCGCACGTCTTCCGCCAGCACATGAATCTGCTGGCCAGCGCCGAAGAGCAATTCGCTGCTATCGACCAGTTTTTTGGTGAGCAGGCCGCCCAGTCATCACGCCTGCAGTACGACAACAACAATCAGTCTGAGACGGAAGCTCTTGCCGCATGAACAAAAAAAACGACATTGCCGTGTGCGTTACGCACTCGCTGGACCGTTATTTCGCCGATCTGGATGGCGAGGCGCCGGGCGATATCTATGACATGGTGATTCGTCAGGTGGAGCGTCCCCTGCTCGAATCGATCATGACCCGCGTTGGCGGCAACCAGACCGCTGCCGCCGCCATGCTCGGCATCACCCGTAATACCCTGCGTCGTAAGCTTCTGGACCACGGATTGCTGTAATCCGCCCGCCAACACAAACACCAACAAACTCCCTCACATTTCAGGTCAGATCATGAAAGTTACCCAAGCCCTTCTGAGTGTTTCCGATAAAACCGGCGTCGTCGAATTTGCCCGCCAGCTTGCTGCGCTTGGTGTCGAACTCCTGTCCACCGGCGGTACCGCCAAATCCCTGCGCGATGCAGGTCTGGATGTGACCGACGTGGGTGACTACACCGGCTTCCCCGAAATGCTCGATGGTCGCGTCAAGACCCTGCACCCGAAAGTGCACGGCGGCATCCTCGCCCGGCGTGATCTGAAGGAACATCTCGACACCATCGACGCGCACAACATCCCGCGCATCGATCTGGTGGTGGTGAATCTCTACCCCTTCCAGGCCACCGTCGCCAAAGCCGGCTGTACCCTGGCGGACGCCATCGAAAATATCGACATCGGCGGGCCGACCATGGTCCGCGCCGCCGCCAAGAACCATGGCAACGAATGTGGCGGCGTCGGCATCGTGACCGAGCCGGCGGATTACACCGCGATCCTCGAAGAGCTGAAAGCCAATGCCTGCGCCCTCAGCTACAAAACCCGTTTCGAGTTGGCGCGCAAAGCCTTCACCCACACCGCGCGTTACGATTCGATGATCGCCAACTGGCTCACTTCCGTGAATGCCGACAAGCTGGACGAAGCCGCCGCCCCCGAGCGCGCCGAATACCCGGCCAAGCTGCAACTGGCTTTCGACAAGGTGCAGGATCTGCGCTACGGCGAAAATCCGCACCAGACCGCCGCCTTCTACCGCGACTTGTCGACCCCGGCCGGCGGCATCGGTAGCTACACCCAGCTGCAGGGCAAGGAACTGTCCTACAACAACATCGCCGATTCCGATGCGGCTTGGGAATGCGTCAAGGCCTTCGACACCGCAGCCGTGGCCTGCGTTATCGTCAAGCACGCCAACCCCTGTGGCGTGGCCCTCGGAGCGACGCCTGAAGAAGCCTATCGCAAGGCTTTCTCCACCGACCCGACCTCGGCCTTCGGCGGCATCATTGCCTTCAATGCCGAAGTGGACGCTGCCACCGCGCAAGCCGTGTCCGGCCAGTTCATGGAAGTCTGTATTGCCCCGTCCTACACTGCTGAAGCCCTCGAACTGCTGGCTGCGAAGAAGAATGTACGCGTGCTGACCTGCCCGCTCGGCAAGATCAGCCAGACCGACTACAAGCGCGTTGCAGGCGGCCTGCTGGTGCAGACCTACGATGACGCCGTGCTGACTGCCACCGACATCAAGGTGGTTACCAAGCGTACGCCGACCGACAAGGAAATGTCGGATCTGCTCTTCGCCTGGCGCGTGGCCAAGTATGTGAAATCAAATGCCATCGTGTACTGCAAGGACGGCATGACCGTCGGCGTTGGCGCCGGCCAGATGAGCCGCGTCGATTCCGCCAAGATCGCCAAGATCAAGGCCGAGAACGCCGGGCTGGTTATTCATGGCTGTGTCGTGGCCTCGGATGCTTTCTTCCCCTTCCGCGATGGTCTGGATGTGCTGGCGCAAGCCGGCGCCACCGCCGTCATCCAGCCCGGTGGCTCCATGCGCGATGCTGAAGTCATTGCGGCGGCCGACGAACAGAACGTCGCCATGGTCGTCACCGGTTTCCGTCACTTCCGCCACTGAGAACGCTCTGATGTCACTCCGTTCAGTATTTCCGATCCTGTGCAGTGCCGTACTCGGCTTGCTCTCCTTCAACGCCAGCGCGGACGAGCCGGGCTGGGTCGCCCGGCAGTGGAACGCCGCCAGCGCCGAGGTAAGCACCATTTCCGAGCAGGGGAGGTGGGATTTTTATGAACCCGTGTATGCCTGGCATCTGCCCTTTTCCTACAATTCCGGCCAGCGTGAGAAGTACAACAACACCGCATGGCCGGCCTTTGGCGTAGGGAAGGGCTACTACGATGTGAAGGGTAATCGCAGCGGCCTGTACGCGATGGAGTTCATTGATTCCAACGACAAATGGTCTGCGATGGCGGGTTATGGCTACAGCTGGCAATACGGCAAGCGCGAGGGCTTCAATTACGGCCTTGGCTATACCCTTGGCTTGATGACACGCGAAGACTATTTTGGGCGCTTTCCTTTCCCGGTCATCCTGCCAACACTGGCTGCGGGCTACGATAATGTAAAGATTGAAGCCGCTTACGTACCCGGGTTCAAGAAGGGCACCGGCAACATCTTGTTTTTCTGGCTCAAGTACGAACTGAAGTAAAGGTCACCCAGCATGAAAATTCTCGTTATTGGCTCCGGTGGTCGCGAACACGCACTTGCCTGGAAGCTGGCGCAGTCGCCTCGTCTGCAAAAAGTCTATGTTGCGCCGGGAAATGCCGGTACGGCGCTGGAGCCTGCACTGGAAAACGTGCCGGCCAACAACATTGCCGAATGGATTGCCTTCGTCAAACACGAAGGCATCGCGTTGACCGTGGTCGGCCCTGAAGGCCCCTTGGCCGCAGGCGTTGTGGATGCCTTCCGCGCTGCCGGCTTGCCGATCTTCGGGCCGAGCAAGGCCTGCGCCCAGCTCGAATCATCCAAGGATTTCGCCAAGGCCTTCATGCAGCGCCACGGCATTCCCACTGCCAAGTATCAGACCTTTGCGGATGCCGCCGCCGCGCACGCCTACGTCGATGCCGAAGGCGCGCCCATCGTCATCAAGGCTGACGGCTTGGCCGCCGGCAAGGGCGTTGTTGTCGCCATGTCACTCGAAGAGGCGCATGCCGCCGTCGACATGATGCTGCTCGACAACAAGATGGGCGACGCCGGTGCGCGCGTGGTCATCGAAGAATTCATGACCGGCGAAGAGGCCAGCTTCATCGTCATGTGCGATGGCCGCCACGCTTTGGCCATGGCCACCAGTCAGGATCACAAACGCCTGCTCGACGCCGATCAGGGCCCGAATACCGGCGGCATGGGCGCCTACTCGCCCGCACCGGTGGTTACGCCCGCCGTGCATGCGCGCGCCATGCGCGAAGTGATCAAGCCGGTGCTCGACGGCATGAACGCCGAAGGCACGCCTTATACCGGCTTCCTGTATGCCGGCCTGATGATCGACGCAGCCGGTCATCCGCGCGTGGTCGAATTCAATTGCCGTTTCGGCGATCCCGAAACTCAGCCGGTGATGATGCGTCTGAAGACCGATCTGGTCGATCTGGTCGAAGCCGCCATTCACGGCAAGCTCGATACCGTCGAGGCCGATTGGGACCGGCGCGCCGCGCTCGGTGTGGTGCTGGCGGCGCACGGCTATCCCGACGAGCCGCGCAAGGGCGACATCATCAGCGGGCTGGACGTCAAGATGGAAGACGCCCATGTCTTCCATGCGGCTACCAGCATGCGCGAGGGCAAAGTCGTCAGCAATGGCGGCCGCGTGCTGTGCGTCACCGCGCTCGGCGATTCAGTCAAGGAAGCGCAGAGTCGCGCCTATGAACTGGCCAGCCAGATTCATTTTGACGGCGTGCAATACCGCCGGGATATTGGCTATCGGGCGATCAAGCGCTGAGCTGGTTTGACTGTAAAAAAAGGCGCCGTGCAGTGAACGGCGCCTTTTTTTTTGCGCCTGTTGTAGCGCAAGGCGGAGCGGGTTTCGTAGGGCGTCAATAAGCGCAGCACATTGCGCCGGATGGGGTGGTATTGCGCCGATTTTTCATACGGTGCAGTTCGTTGCGCTCAGTGCGCCCTACGGGATTATTGCGGCGTACGTGGTGGGCTTATCCATGCTTGAAGAGCCGCTCCCCACCAGCCTTTACGGGCAAGCAGGTAGAAGACGTCCGCTGCTGGCGGCTCTTCAGGTATGTGTCTTTAACTGCCGCGCCAGCGATCCATCGTGCGCCGGTCGCGCTTGGTCGGGCGGCCGTGGATGTCGGCGGAGGGCTCCACGCGCAGCTGGCGTTCCTCGATCTGCTTTTCGCGCCGGGCCAGACTGGCGTCGGTCTCGGTGTAGAGCTTGCGCGCTTCGGTCGCCGGGCCGCGCTTGTCGGATAGGGCCTGCACCAGCAGTTCCCAGTGCAGATCGCCGATGGACAGTTCGATGCGGTCGCCAATTTTCACGTCCTTGGCGGGCTTGATGCCGAGGCCGTTGAGTTGCACCTTGCCGCCGTTAACCGCATCGGTTGCCAGCGCGCGGGTCTTGTAGAAACGCGCGGCCCACAGCCATTTGTCGATGCGCACTGCGCTCAACTCAGTCCTCACACGCGGTAGGCCTCAATGATCTCAGTTTCTGCCAGTGCGGCCGCTTTCCATTCCTGCATGTGCGGGTGGGCCAGCATGGTCTGCAAGTAGTCGTTGGCGCCGTTGTCGAGTTGCACGCCATAGGTCTCGAAGCGGAAGCACACCGGCGCAAACATCATGTCGGCGATGCAGTATTCGCCGAACAGGAAACGCCCGTGCCCGCCGTATTGCGCACGGCATTGCTTCCAGATCGCCACGATGCGCGCGATGTCGGCGTCGACTTCGGGGCTGCGGCCTTTACCGGGAAGGCTCTCGCGCAAATTCATCGGCATCTGGTTGCGCAGGGCGGTGAAACCACTGTGCATTTCCGCCGAGACGCTGCGTGCCACGGCCCGCGCTGCGCCATCCAGCGGCCACAGCGGGGTGACTTCTTCGGCCAGATATTCGGCAATCGCCAGCGAGTCCCAGATCGCCAGGCCATGATCGCGCAGGCAGGGCACCTTGCCGGAGGGGCTCAATTCGGCGATGCGTGCATGGGTATCGGGCTGCCGCAGCGGGATGCGGATTTCCTCGAAGGCATGGCCGCTGGCTTTTACCGCCAGCCAGCCGCGCAGTGACCAGGAGGAATAGGATTTGTTGCCGATGATCAGTTGCATGATGGAATCGCCGTCGTGTGCCAAAAGGTTTGCAGGCATTCTGGGGGTTAAGCCTGGCAAAGACGCGGAATTATTGCACAGTCGAACAAATTGTTTTGTTACTGAACGATGTCTGCAGATCCGCACTGGGCGGGCCTGTGCAGGCTAGCTGCCTGAAGAGGCACGCCCAGTGCAGCTCTTCAGGCGAGGCTTGGTTAGGGCTCGTCCCGCGCCAGCGCCACATCCACGCCGCTGGCGGGTACTTTGCCCAGGCGCGTGGTCAGTGACACCGGGCGGCGCTCAAACAGCGTCGCGTACATCTCGGCATTGGCCATTACCTTCTTGACGTAATCGCGGGTCTCCGTGATCGGGATGGTTTCAGCATAAATCGCGCCTTCCATCGGCTTGCTGTCACGCCAGCGGCGTGGGCGGCCAGGGCCGGCGTTGTAACCGGCGGCGGCCAGCACCTGATTCTGCGAGAGCAGGTCCAGCACGTGGCGAAGATAGGCACTGCCCAACTGCACATTGGTGTCGATGCTGGTCAGCCAGCCCGCGTGGTAATCGTTCCAGCCCTGCTTCTTGGCGATCCATTTTCCGGTGGCTGGCATCACCTGCATCAGGCCTTGTGCGCCGACGCCGGAGCGGGCAATCGACAGGAAGCGGCTTTCCTGCCGCACCAGGCCGAAGACCCAGGCTAGATCCAGATTCTGGGCCTGTGCCTCGCGCGCGAAAATGTCGTAGTAGGGCGCCAGATAGCGCACGGCATAGTCATGTTCGTTGCGCGTACGATCCGCCGCATTGATGGCGCGGTCATACAGGGAGTTGCGCCGCGCGAGCTCGGCGGCGGCGAGCAGGGTCCGGTCATCTACCGTGCGCAAGGCCCAGCTCCACTCGCGCAGGGCTTCGGTGCGCAGATCCAGTCGATACAGCGCCAGCACACGGCGCGCTTCCGGGGCAGCCTGGATGCGCGCCAGTTCAGCCGCCGTGACCGGGGCTGCAGCCTTGGGCCAGCTGTATTGGCGGCCCAAGGCTTCGGTCGCCAAAATGCCGTAGAAAGTCGGCGGGCCGGCGGCACGCTGAAAGGCCAGCTGCGCATCGGCCGCACGGCCTTGTGCCTGCAGCGCACGCCCCTGCCAGTAAGTCCAGTCCGGCAATTCGCGTTGGGCGGGCGGCATGGCGTCGATGCCCGCCCGCACATTGTTCCAGTTGCCGGCGCGTAGTGCCGCGCGAACCTGCCAGGCACGCTGCTCGTCGCTCATGCTGACAGTCTGGGCCTGGGCGTACCAGGTGTTGGCTTCGGGCAGTTGTGACAGCGCCGCCATCCAAGCCAATTGACCCCAGACGTAGGCACGCTCTTCCTCGCGATAAGCCGGGCTATCCAGCCCGCGCCAGCGCGCCGCCGCTTCGCGCACATCGCTGCGCGCCAGGCGGGTGATGGCTGCCAGCACGGTTTCGCGTCCACCCCGGCCAGACGGATTGCGGGCATTGGCGGAGGCCAGGAAACGCGCCGGATTATCCAGCGCGGCATTCACGGTGGCGGGGCTGATGGCTTGTGCTTCGGGCAGCCAGCTGACGACTTCGCGCGCCGGGCCGAAGCGCTTGTTCTCGACCAGACGACGGAAGCGTTGCCAGACTTCATCGGCGCCGAAGCGGCCCGTGTTGATCAGTGTCCGCAGCGGGGCGTCGCAGGCTGCCGGCGTATCCAGCATCGACAGCCACACGCCTTCCAGCGCGCGATTGGCTTCTGCAGCGTAACTGCCTGGGGATTGGGCCGCCCAGCACTGCGCCTCCTGATCCGGCTGCACCAGCTGACGGTACTCAGCCTCGAAGGCGCTCCAGCGCTTCTCATAGCCGAGACGCTTGACCCATTCGGTGCGCAGCTTTTCAGCCAGCCAGGTGCCTGCGTTGCGTTGCAGGAAATCGTTGATCGCATCGACCGGCGCAGCTTCCGAGATGCGCGCGATGCGCCCGGACAGCGGCCAGTACTGCACATACGGTTCGAGCACATGATCCGAGGAACTTGCCGCCAACCTCGCCAGACCTTGCGCGTCGCCGCGTGTCGCAGCCTCGCGGGCCGCCATGATGCGGTCATCGCCGGCATCGGCGCCTGCCACACTGCTCAATCCCACCACCGCCAGCAAGGCCGCGCACAACTTGTACTTCATGACGTAACATTCCCAAAGTTGATCGGCACGCTGGCGTGCCGTCCTGCGCTCCCCGGCCACTTGCCGGAAGGGCTTGGGTGAGAAGGCCTGAGCCCGATCTACCCCGTATTTTCTGCGAGGCAGCATAGCACGTGACCCGCCCTGAAACCGACCGCAAAGCCTTGCGCAGCCGCCTGATTGCCGAGCGCGAAGCCCTCGCGCCCGCGCTGCGCAGCCAGCTTGCCGCCAAGCTCGCCGGGCATCTGGGTGATTTGCTGAATCGACTCAATCCTCAGACCCTCGGATTCTGCTGGCCGTTCCGCGCGGAGCCCGATTTAGTTGAATTTCTGGTCGAATGGCAGGCGCAAGACTTCGGGCGGCAACTGGCCCTGCCCGTCGTACCCGCTACGCCCGGCTCGCTGGTTTTTCACCTATGGCAGCCCGGAGAGCCGCTTGTGGCGGACCGCTTCGGCATACCCGCCCCGCAAGGCACGCCCAGTGCGGCTCTTCAGGCCGTGCTCGTTCCCGTGAATGGGTTCGACGCGCGCGGCTATCGTATCGGCTACGGCGGCGGCTTTTTCGACCGCACGCTCGCCAGCCTCAGGCCGGCACCGATCAGCATTGGCGTCGGTTACGAACTCGCCCGGCTCGATGATGCTCAGCCACAATTGCACGATCTGCCGCTGGACTGGATCGTGACTGAAGCTGGCATCGTGGTGAGCCCGGCGCGCTGATCGGGCTCTGGACCGCCCGTGCCTTCCCGCTTGTACGTAGGTCGGATTCTTACAAAAAAAGTTTCCGAATGGCAGATCGTCTGCTAGCTTTATCAGGCCAGTTTGCCAAAACGTCACAATTCAAGGCCGGTTGGCACAGCACAAAAAGAATCCTTGGCGCCAAGCCATATCGATCATTCAGGAGACAAAACGATGCGTATGACACAGCTTGCGCTGGGCCTCGCCGCCCTCGCGCTCAGCACCGCAGCCAGTGCGGCAAACCGCCCGGCCGGCTACAAAACCCTGTGTACCGAAGGCAAGACCTGTACGGTCAGCGCCGCCACCAGCGTCGCTTACGGCCGTGCCGACAAATTCACCGTCAAGACGCTTACCGGCAGCTTCATCTGCGGTGAAGTTACTTTCGGCGCCGGCAGCAAGGTTTCCGGCGGCACCAACGAATGCTCGATCCCGATCAGCAGCAGTGGCGGTTCGAGTTCTTCGTCCAGCTCCTCCAGTTCATCCAGCAGCAGCTCATCGTCAAGCAGCTCGTCCTCCAGTTCATCCAGCAGCTCGTCGAGCAGTTCCAGTTCGTCGAGCAGCTCATCCAGTTCCAGCAGCGGTGGCGCCACCGGCTCTTGCGCTCCGGGCAGCGTGATCTCCAACACCACCGTGGATTGCGGTGGCATCACCGTCGGTACGTCCTGCAACGGCGGCAGCGAATCACAGGCACCGATCTTCACGCTGAACAACGCCACCATCAAGAACGTGCGCCTCAAAGCCGGTGCCGCAGCTGACGGCATTCACTGTGCCAGCGGCAACTGCCGTCTGGAAAACGTGGTGTGGGAAGATGTCTGTGAAGACGCGGCGACCAACAAGTCCGAAGGCGGCACCCTGACCATCTCCGGCGGGTCGGCCACCAATGCCGAGGACAAGACCTTCCAGCACAACTCGAAGAACAGCACCACCGTCATCGAGAATTTCCAGACCTATGGCGCGGTCGGCAAGCTGTGGCGCTCCTGTGGTGACTGCTCGAACAACGGCGGCCCGCGTTACGTGAATATCAATAACGTGACCATCAACGGGACGATCACCAGCACCGTCGTCGGCCTGAACCGCAACTACGGCGACAAGGCCACGATCCGCAACCTCAAGGTCAAAGGCCTGACCCGCCCGACCGCCATCACCACCAAACCGCGCATCTGCGAAGAGTGGAAGGGCATCGTCAAGGGCAGCGGCTCGACCGAGAAATATGGCGAGTTCTTCAACACCGCCTATTGCGACGTCAGCCCGTCTGACGTGACGAGCTTCTGATCCACGGATCAGGCAGAGCGTAGAAACGGGAGGCTGATGCCTCCCGTTTTTTATATCCACTGAAGAGCCGCGCCTGGACTGACTCTTCCGGCAGGCATGCTGAAGAGGGCCGCTGTTGGCGGGTCTTCGGGCTGCGTGTCACTGAGGCCCTGTTCTGCCTGGGCCTTGCCCGGTCTGGCTCTTGGCAAACGCCAGCAGCTGACGATTGTCATCTGTGCCTGTAGTCATTCTGTAATAATGCCGCTCTCTTTGACCGCTCAGTCTGCGACGACCCCATGTTTGATCTGTTTTCCGGCCTCTCAGTGACCGTTGGCATCAGCCTTTTTCTGGCGCTGGCCTTTGTCTTCTGTTTTGAATTCATCAACGGTTTTCACGACACCGCCAATGCCGTCGCGACGGTGATCTACACGCGCGCCATGCCGCCGCATCTGGCCGTGATTTGCTCCGGCATCTTCAATTTCTTCGGGGTCTTGCTCGGTGGTCTGGGCGTCGCCTACGCCATCGTGCATTTGCTGCCGGTTGATCTGCTGCTGAATGTGGCCTCGGCGCAGGGCATGGTGATGGTCTTCTCCCTGCTGGCCGCCGCCATTCTGTGGAATTTCGGTACCTGGTATCTCGCCTTGCCGGCCTCCAGCTCGCACACCCTGATCGGCTCGATCCTCGGCGTGGGTCTGGCGAATGCCCTGCTCAACGAGATTCCGCTGGCCGCTGGCGTGAACTGGAAGAAGGCCATTGACGTGATGCTCTCGCTGGTTGTGTCGCCAACCGTGGGTTTTGCCTGCGCCGCGCTGCTGCTGTGGATCTTCATCCGGTTCTGGCCGACCTCGCGCATGCACAAGACGCCGACCATGCGTCAGAACATTGATGGCAAGAAACACCCGCCGTTCTGGACGCGCCTGTCTCTGGTCGGCTCGGCCATGGGCATGAGCTTCGTGCATGGCTCGAATGATGGCCAGAAGGGGATCGGCCTCGTGATGCTGGTGCTGATCGGCATCGTGCCCGGCAAGTTTGTGGTCAATCTGGATGCCACGCCGCTGGAAATCCAGCGTGCCTACGACTCGGCCACCCACCTGCAACAGATTTACGAGCGCAATGCGCCGGTGCTGAGCGAGATGCTGGCGCTGGGTAAATTGCCCAACCATACCTTACCGGCCCAGTTCAAGTGCGATCCGACGGCCAGCATTCCGGCGATTCAGGAGCTGACCACGACGCTTGAGGGCGTGACCGACTACCGCACGCTCAGCGATGAAAACCGCCGCAAGATGCGCCGCATCATGCTCTGTCTGGATGACACGGCCAAAAAAGTGTCCGCCTTGCCGGGCATTCCGGCCAAGGAGAAGAAAGACCTCAAGAAGCTGCGCGCCGACCTGACCGCAACCACCGAATACGCCCCTTACTGGGTCGTCGTCGGCATCGCTCTGGCACTTGGCCTTGGCACCATGATCGGCTGGAAGCGCGTCGTGAAAACGGTAGGCGAGAAGATCGGCCAGAAGAGCATGACCTATGGTCAGGGCGCCTGCGCCCAGGCCGTAGCCATGTGCGGGATTGGTTTGGCCACCTTCTTCGGCCTGCCGGTCTCCACCACGCATGTGCTCTCGTCCGGCGTGGCCGGTACCATGGTCGCCAACCGGAGCGGTCTGCAAGGCGGCACCGTGCGTCACATTCTGATCGCCTGGGTGCTGACCATGCCGGCTTCCATGCTGCTGTCGGCTGGCTTCTACTGGCTGGGGAGCGTGCTGGTGCGTTAAGGCTTCTGCATCCGTGTGCAGGACAAAGCGGGGCGCTATGGCGCCCCGCAGCTGTTTACGCAGCAGCAGGCTGGAGAGCCGCGCCAGGATTCGCTGTGCGGGCAGGGCTGGCGTAGAGAGCCGTCAGTGGCGGGTCTTGAGATGGAGTAGGGCGTCAATGATGCGCAGCGAATTGCGCCGCATGGTGAATCTAGCCCTCGGGCTTCGCATGCTAATCCGGGGCGAATGATCACTGGAGGTGCATTGATGCAATCTTCATCCGACACAATCTGCCTTGCTCATTGACGCCCTTGGGCCGCACCGAATCATGGGGTTCGCGCCGTACGCGATGGCGGCGCAATGTATACAGGTATAATTATGTTGGTTGTTTTTTATAATTCGTTTGGAATTTAATGGAGATTTAAATATGACGTGTGTTCGCAACAGCATCTTTGTTTTGGCTTTGTGCCTGCTGGGCGGCAATACCCAAGCCAGTGTCGTCAACGGTGATTTTTCAACAGGGGATTTGAGCGGTTGGACACTCTATACAACGTTTGATGGTCAGTTGGTACCAACTGGCCGGCCGGCCCCAACTGCAGTGATGTTCGATACAGATGGTGACGGCGTGGCGAGTTTTGCCGCTCAGTTCCGGGTCGGGCAGCAAACACCTTACAACGCTGGGCAATGGGGCGGTGGTGGCATTCTGCAATCCTTCAGCAGTGCTGCGGGGGCAATGTCAATTTCAGTTGATGTGGCCGCGTATCAGCAGCCAGAATCGACCAACAGTAGTACCGGTGGCTTGTTCTACATATTGGTGGATGGGCAGATTGTTTCTTCATGGGAGGCGCCTTCCATTACTGCAGGAGTAACTGTCCGAAATCAACTTACCTATACCGGGTCGATTTCCGACGGCGTGCACGAGTTGCGCATTCTGGCCCAACGTCCATACCTTACCGGCTATTCAACGCGTGCCACGATGACCCCGTTTCAGTATATGGATAATGTGGTACTAACCACTCCGGTGCCGGAGCCCACTAGTCTGGCTATGCTTCTGGCAGGTTTGGGATTGATCGGGACTGCGGCGGCTAAGCGTCGGACAGCCTAAGTGGCTGGGTTTTAAGTCAACGACGGCGTATCCTCTTCGTTCATTGATGCTCTACGAATGTCTGCTGTGGTCGATTTAAGCCATTCTATTTAAGCGGCAATGGTGCTGCGTAAGAAAAAAAGGCCTGCCAAACCGGCAGGCCTTTTTACTTCCGCAAACCGCCGGAATTACTTGTCGCTGAGCGCTTCCACGCCCGGCAGTGCCTTGCCTTCGAGGAACTCGAGGGAGGCGCCGCCACCGGTGGAGACGTGCGAGACCTGATCTTCCAGGCCAGCCTTCTCGACGGCAGCAACGGAGTCACCACCACCAACGATGGTGATCGCGCCCTTGGCGGTGGCTTCGACCAATGCGTCGGCGACGGCGTAGGTGCCGACCGCCGAGGCGTCGATTTCGAACACGCCCATCGGGCCGTTCCACAGCACGGTCTTGGCGCCGCGGATGATGTCGGCGTAAAGCGCTGCGCTCTTGGAGCCGATGTCGACGCCTTCCTGATCTGCCGGGATGGCGGTGGAGACGACTTCAACCAGACCGTCCAGCGTACGGGCGCCGAAATCCAGCTTCTTGGTGACCATGGTGTCGATCGGCAGCACCAGCTTGTCGCCGGCCTTGGCCATCAGGCTCTTGGCCAGTTCGACCTTGTCGTTCTCGCACAGCGAGTTGCCGACTTCATAGCCCTGAGCCTTGAGGAAGGTGAAGGCCATGCCGCCACCGATGAGCAGCTTGTCGACCTTCGGCAGCAGGGCTTCGATCACGTCGATCTTGCCGGAGATCTTGGAGCCGCCGATGATCGCGACCAGCGGACGCACCGGCTTGTTCACGGCTTCACCGAGGAAATCCAGTTCCTTCTTCAGCAGCAGGCCAGCGGCGCGCGGCAGATTGATGCCGACCACCGAGCTGTGGGCGCGGTGCGCGGTGCCGAAAGCATCGAGCACGAACACGTCGCCCAGACGGGACAGGCCTGCGCGGAAAGCTTCGATGGCTTCCGGGGTGGCCTTGGTGACGTTGCCTTCCTTGTCCTTGACCTTGCCTTCTTCTTCAAGGTGATAGCGCACGTTTTCCAGCAGCACGACGTCGCCAGCCTTCAGCTTGGCGCAGGCGGCTTCGACTTCAGCGCCGACGCAGTCCGACAGGAATTGCACCGGGCGACCCAGCAACTTTTGCAGACGCTCGGCGACGGGCGCCAGCGTGCACTTGGCGACGACCTTGCCGTCCGGGCGGCCCAAGTGCGACATCAGCACCACGGAGGCGCCCTTGTCGATGGCGTATTGAATGGTGGGGATGGCGGCGCGGATGCGCTTGTCGCTTTCGACAACGCCGTTATTCACGGGCACGTTGAAATCCACGCGGATCAGCACGCGCTTGCCGGCCAGATCCAGATCTTCAATGAACAGCTTGGTCATGTTTTTATCCTGAGTTTTAGAGGGAGTGAGCAGAAATGCAGCAACCCGGCATTCTAAGCCACTGTGCCGGGCTTGCGCACAGCGGCTTCCGGGCGGTTTGACGCGGCACAAAAAACGCAGGCTGCCGGTTGTGGTCCTTGAAGGCATGCCTGAAGAGCCGCTCTGCGCTTTCCTGTGCAGCACGGCAGCCTGAAGAGGTAAGCTGGACGCAGCTCTCAGAGGTGGCATTCCCCCATCTGAAGGCCAATATAGAGATGATCCAGAAATTCCTGCCGGTGGAATTCGCGCTCACGGGGGAGGCAGGGGCGCATAGAATCACGCTCTCCTGATCGCCGGAACCCTGACCGTGGCTGCTGACATTCCCGATTTCAATCCTTACGAAGCGCTGGGTGGCGAAGCCGCGATCCGCGCACTGGTTGATCGCTTCTACGACTTGATGGACGAGCTGCCCGAGGCTTACATGATTCGCAAGCTGCATCAGGACGATCTGGCCAGTGCGCGCCAGAAGCTGTTCGAATACCTGAGTGGCTGGCTCGGCGGGCCGAATCTGTACGAATCAAAACATGGCCATCCGCGCATGCGTGGGCGGCATATGCCTTTCGCGATTGGTGAAGCCGAGCGTGATGCCTGGTTGCTGTGCATGGCGCAGGCCGCCAAGGAAACCCTGCCGGAGGGCGCGGCGCGTGATCATTTCTGGGAGAAGGTCGCCGGGCTGGCCGATTTCATGCGTAATCGCGAGGGCTGAAGGCCGCATAATCGCGCCGACACAAACTTTATCGATCCACTGGAGAATCAAACATGAGCACACCTTTGCCCCCGCGCTACGGCGCCCCGATTAGCCTGGCCGAAGCCAAACGCGTGATGGCGGCGGCGGAAGCCGAATGCGCAGCGCAAGGCGATTGGCCGATGGTCATCGTGATTGTTGATGGTGCGTCCAATCTCGTGATGGTGCACGCACTGGATCAGGCGCAGCACGCCAGCATCGAGGTGGCGCAGGCCAAGGCCGTGACGGCCGCGAAGTTCCGCCGCTCCACCAAGGTATTTGAAGATGCGGTGGCCGGTGGCGGCGTCGGTTTGCGCATGCTGTCGGTGCCGAACTGTTGCCCGGTGGAGGGTGGCCTGCCTTTGATGCGTGATGGCGAAGTGATCGGTGCGATTGGCGTCTCCGGCATGAATGCGGTGCAGGACGGAATGATCGCAGCGGCAGGGGTGGCCGGGCTGTAAAGCCTTACTGAACGGACTTGTGCGAGCTGCAGGCTCGCACAGCAAGGCGGGGTGCGGCTCTCGGAGGGGAGCCTCTACACGCCGCTTGGCTGCCCTCGCGGGCAATCAAGGATTGGCGGGATGGGCCGAAGAATCAGGCAGGCAGCGTATTTTTGATCGGACGATTGAAAACACCAATTGGCAGTGTCGCCAAGCGTGATCCACGCTGAACTTAACAGGCCGCTGCGAGCCTGCCCGATTCAACCCTGACAGAGTCGAGACCATCATGATCGCCCTCCGCCGCTCCGCTTCGCGTTCTGCCTCAGCACGTTTCAAACCCATGCCGCTGGTGGCAGTGTTGCTATCGTTGATTGGCCGCAGGGCGCCCAGGCGCTGCGCTGCGCCAGACCCGGAATGGGAACGCGACGAGCCGATGACCGGGCTGTCGTGAGGCGCAGCGACTTTCGGGATCAGCAGATTTCGACGCGGGTTCCGGCGATCAGGTCGTGCACACAGCGGCGATCCGCGCGGAAGATGAACAGCACGTCGACAAAGTTCAGAATGCTGCCCACGAACGGGATCATGCTGACCGCCGTGATGGGTAGATAGCGTGCCACGATCAGTTTCTGCAGCCCCGGCAGCTCACCGGCCAGATTGACGATGCGGATGCCAATCAGACGCTTTCCCACGGTCTGTCCGTAGGTATTCAGAAAATGGCCGTGTACCAGTAGAAATGCTGCAAAGCCGAGTACGCCGCCGAAAAAAACAAGCGATAGCGGAGGCTGACTGCCGGCCTTGATGTAATTCCAGGTGCCCAGCAGCAGGATGATCGGAACGGCCATGGCCGCACCGATGATGCCGTCGATGATGGCTGCGCCAAGGCGCTGACCACGTCCGGCTAGCTGCGAGTCGTTATGACTGTTTTCGCTGCTGAGTTCGGCTTGCGGCGGCAGGTAGGGATTTTCATTGCTCATGGCGAATTCCTGGTTGGGTGAGGGGGTGGCAACAGCCGATGCGTGTGTGCTGACGGCATCTTACGCATACTGGGTACGTGCTTGCAATCTCGCAAGGTGTGCGGGGGTGGGCGGTGATTTGCGGTGACGGGCTGAGGCCCGGATGGTCAAAGCTGGTCCGCAGGAATCGGCCTGCCGGTCAGGAAGCCCTGAATCAGCTGAAAGCCCATGTCGCGACAGATCTGCGCTTCGGCTTCCATTTCGATGCCTTCGGCCAGCGGCACCGAGCCCAGATCCAGTACCAGCTTGACCAGATCGCTGACCACGCGGTGCTTGCGCGGGCTGGCCAGATGGATGTCATGCACCAGACCCATGTCAAATTTTACGAAGTGAGCGGGTGCTTCGCCGAGTTCGTTCAGGCGGGCCTGGCCGGCACCGAAATCGTCGTAGGCAAAGCGCACGCCGATGTCACGAAAGCGCGTGGCCAACTCAATCAGGCGGGTGCTTTCGGTGACGGCGGTTTCGTGAATCTCGATCACCAGATCCAGATCCGGCATCTGGGTGCGCAGCTTGACCAGCGAGGTGAAAAAATCCTCGCTGAAAGTCTCTTTCGGATGAGTGTTGGCAAACAGCGGAAAGCCCTTGAGGCGCGGTGCAATCGAGGCGATGCCGAATTTGCGGAAGGCGACGGAGAGCTCAACCTCACGATCCAGCGCGTTGGCCAGTTCAAACAGGCGGATCGGGGAGATCGGCAGCAGCGGGTGATTGGCGCGGCCCAGCAGTTCGTAGGCAAAAATCTCGCTGGTCTGGGCATGCACGATGGGCTGGGCCGCGCCGGACATGCCCTGACCCTGCAGCAGGTCGAGAAATTCAGCCTCGTTGGGCACGAAATATTCGGACAGATTCATGCCATTGGGAACCAGCATGGTGCGCATTTCATTGGCCGGCACGATGCGCATTTGCTCTGGCTGGCGCACGCGCAGGCGGAATTCGGCGGTACCGAAGTGCACGATGTCATTCTCGTCGAGCAGGCAGGAGCCTTCGATGCGACGGCGGCTGACAAAGCTGCCATTGGTGCTGTTCAGGTCAGTCAGGCGGATACGCCCGCTGATATCCGGTGTGAGTAAGGCGTGATGCCGGCTCAGGCCGAGCGTCGCCACCGCCAGATCATTTTCCGGATCGCGACCGATACGGAAAGGCAGGTGCGTGATGTTGTATGTGACGTGCGAGCCGTCTGCCGAGATCGACTCCAGAAACCACTGTCGTTCCACGCTAGGCTCCGCTGTTCATGATTGAAGTGAGGGGCGTTTTACTGTTCCCACCAAAGTATCGGCCAAGCCGTGCCGAACTGATTGACCCGTAAGGGTAGTGCCAGACAGTCTGCAAGGCTAGCTTAACAGGGCGCGAGCCTTGCTGCGAGGCCGTTGAGCGGGCTTGCGCAGTTTTTTCGGAACCGCCGCCGCCAATCCGCGTTCGTAATTGCCCGCTGCACTAGCGCCGATAGCACTGTCTGGAGAGCCGCGCGGGATATGTGTCTGCAGCCTGCCTTGCTGTAAAGTCTTGATGGATAAGGCTTAGCAGATGGCTTTCCTGTAGATCAAGGCTGCGAGCGGCTCTACAGGCAGCCTCTATTTGTGACTGCCGCTGCTCCAGCTGCTACCGCCGCCGGTCGAATAGCCGGAGGAATTGCCCCAGGAGCGGAAGCTGCTGCCGCCACTCCCCCCACTGGAACTGAGGCTGCTGTTGATGCCGGTGGTGGCGGTGGTCAGCACCAGCGCGTAGAGGATGTAGACCAGGCGGTTCATTCGTCGTCTCCGTCGTCGCTGTCTGAGTTATCTGAGCTGCCGCTGGAGACGCCGCTCATCCACACCGGCAGCCACAACAGCAGCAGGGCGAGGGCGGTGAAAATCAGCGCGCCCATGCTGCCCCGGAAGATGTTGCCGATATTCAGGAAGATCAGGATCGCCGAGGCGACCTTGGCGAAGCCCCCCAGCGGCGAGGGCTCGCCAGCTGCACCGGCCTTGGCGACGGTTTCCGCGGCTTTGCCGAAAGCCTTGGCGACCACGTCGGGATTGATGTTGGTGCTCAGCGACCAGGTGATTTCCTCGGCCGTGGCTTCTTTCGACAGCGTGCCGTCCGGCCCCTGGTAGTCGGTGATCCGGGTCTGGTTGCCGATGGATACGCGCCAGTTGAAGGCGCCGGCGGCGTAGATCACCTCGCTGCCGTAATCCCATTGCTTGGTGTAGTTCTTGCCACCGAAGCGGGCGCTGCTGGCGCGGTCTTCCGGCAGGGTGTTGAGGACGACGGTGCGCGTCCATTTCTCATCGGTTTCCACCAGCCACAGGAAGCCACTATAGGCGTTAAAGAGCAGGTATTCGGTCCACACGGAATGCTCGTCCGAGCCGAATTCCTGGCAACGCATCAGGCCGATGACTTGCCATTTCAGGCCATCCAGCGTGCCGGTATCGCCCAGTTGCAGACTGGTGACGGCTTGCTCCAGTTCGTCGTGCTTTTTCAGCACCTCGGCCTGACCGGCGTTCGCCGCGACTTCCGCATGGCAGCTCGGGCAGATCAGGTGATCCGCCTTGCCCGGCGCGTAATCGATGCCGCTGCCGCAGTTCGGGCATTCCAGTGTGTCGGCCTTGCCCTTGAGCTTGCCGGCGGTGTCCGCGACCTGATCTTCGCTGCGCAGCAGCTGGCATTTCAGCGCTTCCAGCGTGACGGCACTGCCGAGGAAAACCTGCGGCGTCTCGCCCTCCGAATAATCGAGGGTCAGGAAGCGATCATCGCTGCGGAAATCCGCCACCCGCGCCTGCCAGCCGGGGCCGACCTGGAAGGGCAGCTCGCCTTCGCCCGCCACGCATTGCGCCGTGCGCACATCCGTCGCGGTGAAGCGCTTGCCATCCCAGGGAATTACCGCACCGGGCTTGATCGCTTCGAAAGGCGGCGCCTTGCTCGGCGTACCGCCGGGTAGCGTCATCACATACTGGCCCGAGCCATCCGACAACCAGCCGGCCGAGCCGTCGTCGAACATCACATACCACTCGTTCCAGAAGCCATCCGCGTATTTGAGCTGGATGCGCCCGACCACGCCGAACTGCTTGCCCTCGTATTCGCCACTGGTCGTGATCTGGATGCGCGTGTGATCCTCGATCACCTCCGACATGCGCCCGATATTGCGCACCGCATCGGCCTCGCGCAGCAGCGTGCTGCGGCAGAAGGCGCACACCGCCATCACCGACCCGGCGGACTTGAACTGGACTTCAGCCCCACAGGCGGGGCAGGCGGTTTTGTACATATTTAAAAGTGCCGAGTGCTGAGGATTGAGTGCTGAGTGAAAACCTGTTGGTATGTGTTCGGTAGGGTGTGAAACGCGCAGCGTTGCGCACCATCTCAAGAGTCAAAAAAGATCAAGTCTCGCCTTTTTCCTTTGCCGAATCGCATTGCCGCAGCAGCCGCAGTAATTCGGGTATTTCATTCGTGACAGTCTTCCAGACAATTTCGGTGTCGATATCGAAGTAGCCGTGGATCAGGCGGTTACGCATGGAAACCACGGCATTCCATGGGATGGCGGGCAGACTTGCGCGGGCTTCTGCAGAAACCTTGCCGGCAGCTTCGCCGATGACTTCGATAGCGCGCACGACGGCGAAAAGCAGCATCTGGTCCTGATCCAGATCGGCGCGCTGGCGTTCTGCGATGAAGGATTGCGCGCTTTCGCCCGCGTCGATCATGTGGAGGATGCGGATGCGATCAGTGTCTTGCATATTGAACTTGGGCCGTTTGCAGCACTTCATCGCGGAAGTAGCGACTCAGATCCTGTGCGGTACGCAGATCAACCGGACGATCACCCAGCAGGGCCGAGAGTTCTGCTTCAAGCGCGGCGATGCCGAGCAGGCCGGGGGTGCGTTCGGGTTCGAATTCGACCAGCAGATCAATGTCGCTATCGGGCTTTGCCGTGCCCTTGAGCGTGGAGCCGAACAGGGACAGACAGCGAATGCCGTGCGCTTCGCAGAACTCAGCCAGGCGACTCTCAGGCATTGGCAAACGATTATCCATGTGCGTAATTCCTCTGACAAAAAACGGCCGGCAAATCAATTCAAATCCGAAATATGGAGAGAGGGCAACTGGCAAGACTTGACCCCTTGGTTCTTCCGTTACCACAAATCGGCATCACTTCTTGTTGAGCGGCTTGTCCGCTCGGGTCAAATGCCCCGCCCTACAAGGCTCTTCTAAATAGTCTGCGGGACAAAATTAACCCGTCAATCATAAACAATGCGCCAGCCATGGACCGAAAAAACATCAAAACAAAAGGTTCTCCAGATTTCAATCCAGAATAAAAAACATAAAAAAATGATCCAGCAACTACGATTGAGTCAATAATCGAAAAGCCATCGGCTATTTTTTTAATTCCCGCATCAAAATACAGAAAAACCATAATTGCGGCGGAAATTCCGGCGACGGAAGATGTGAACACATAATCATCACCGCCACCTATAAAAATAATATATAAATATATTGCCGATACACCAAGACCCACTAGAAATGATAGGAATGCTTTTTGTAGAAAACTCATTGCTATTCCTTGCGTTTTTTGAAGGGTATGTCTTGCCTTTTGTCCTTATTGAGCAAAGATGCTCAATGCCCGATGGGTTGCGCTTTGCCTAACCCGCCCTACCAAACCACCCAAAACATCACCCCAACATCTTCTTCAACACTTCCGCCTTAGCCGTGTCGTAATCCGCCTGCGTAATCAAATTCTGATCGAGCATGACCTTGAGCTTGCCGAGTTTGGCGGTTGGATCGTCGGCCACCGGCGCAGCAGCCGGGGCGGTTGCAGCAGGTTGGTTGAGACCGGCCATGCCTTGACCCATGGCGCCAGCCATCATCTGACCCATGCCGAGGCCGACGCCGAGGCCCGCCCCCATGCCAGCGAGGCCGCCTTCGTTCTGCGCGGCTAGCGGGATGGCGTTGGCCATCTGGTATTGGGTGAATTTGTTCATGTCGCCCATCATGCCCATCGAAATCCGGGTGTCGATGGCCTTCTGCAATTCTTCGGGCAGGGAGACGTTTTCGACGGCGAAGTTGTCCAGGGCCAGGCCGTAACGCTCGAAGACCGGCAGCATGCCTTCCTTCAGCTTTTCGCTCATCAGCATCTGATTCGCGGCCATGTCGAGGAAGGGCACGTCCGATGAGCCGAACAGGCCGGTCATGGTGGCGACGACGAGGTTACGCAGCTGCTGCTCCATGTCCTCGACGGTGTAGAGCTCGCGTGTGCCGCTGATTTCGGTGAAGAATTTCTGCGGGTCGGCGAGCTTGTAGGAATAGATGCCGAAGGCGCGCAGGCGCACCATGCCGAAATCCTTGTCGCGGATCGTCACCGGCTGCTGGGTGCCCCACTTGCGGCCGATCTGCAGGCGCGTGCTGAAGAAGTACACGTCGCTCTTGAAGGGGGACTCGAAGAGCTTGTCCCAGTTCTTCAGGTAGGTCAGCACCGGCAGGGTCTGGGTGGTGAGTTTGTACATGCCGGGGCCGAACACGTCGGCGACCTTGCCTTCATTCACGAACACGGCCATCTGCGATTCGCGCACGGTGAGGCTGGCGCCGTTCTGTATTTCCATTTCGGCCATCGGGAAGCGCCAGGCGAGCACGCCGTCGCTGTCCTCGTTCCATTGCAGGACGTCGATAAACTGTTTCTTGATGAAATCGGTCAGGGCCATAGCACTTCCTTTCAGTCGTTAAACAACGATGCGTGTTACGCCGTCATCCCGCAGAAAGCCGGGGCCAGCTCTGGCGCGTAGCTGGATTCCCGCCTTCGCGGGAATGACGCAATTTTTCAATCATGCGCTTCAAACCGCGCGTACCGGTGCAGCCGCCCAGAACGCTTGTTTGGTCTGCCGGTCGAAACCGGCCGATTCGTAGAAGGCGAGGGTCACTTCATCCTTGCGCCCGGTTTGCAGCATCACTTTGTAGCAGCCATGTTGCCATGCGATGTCGCTGGCGTGCAGCAGGAGTGCCCGTCCGTAGCCGCGGCGGCGATGGTCGGCACGGGTGATCACGTTTTCGATCAGCCCGAAGGGGCGGCAGCCACGGGTGAGATTCGGGGTAATCGACAGCAGGCAGCTCACTGCGAGTTCGTCGCCGACAAAGCCGCCCAGGCAATGCAGCTTCGGGTCAGACCGGATGGCCTGCCATACGTTCAAGACCTGCGCACGTGCCGGCAGTGCTACGTCGGTTGGATGCAGCTGGGCGTAGAGGCCGAGGAGGGCATCGAGATCGTGTTCGGCGAGGGGGCGGATGGAAAAGGCTCTCATCGGGCGGCGGCGTGTTTCCGTAGGGCCGACTTCAGTCGGCCATTTACACTCGGCGTGCGACTGAAGTCGCACCTACGGGGCGCGTTCATGCCGACAGGCTCAGGACAAACACGCGCCGTTAATCAAGCCAATCGACAGCGAGATCGAACCGATCAGCGCGCCCATCGCGACGTTGTTGGATTCGAGCGCTTCTTTGATGTTCGGCAGCACGCGATCCAAAATCAGGAAGGCGATGAGCTGGATGGCCATGGCCGCCGCGGCCCAGGCCAGAAAAGGCAGGTAGCCGGGGATGTGGACGATGCCGGAGGCCACCGTCCAGGTGAAACCGATCAGGGTGCCACCGAAGGACAGGGCCGGGGCCACGCAGCCCTTGCAGATCAGGGCGATTTCGTCGAAGGGGGTGAGCCGCAGGTAGATCAGTACGAAGACGCCGACCAGCGCGAAGCCGGTCAGCAGGTGCAGCAGATAGCCGTAAATCATGTCGATGTTCATGCCGGGACTCCCTTGGATTGCAGCTTGCACGCATAATGCCTGACCTGCTTTCACGATGCCAGCATGCCTTCCCCTTCGAGCGCCCGGCGGCCAGACCGCCTGCTGATCCTCTCCGTTTTCATCGTCGCCTCCTGTGGCCTGGCCTACGAACTGGTGGCCGCGGCGCTGGCCAGTTACCTGCTCGGCGATTCGGTGCTGCAGTTCTCCTCGATCATCGGCTGCTACCTGTTTGCGATGGGCGTGGGCTCGCATCTGTCGAAATACATCAAGGACGAGGACCTGCTCGCCCGCTTCATCGACATCGAGCTGCTGGTCGGGCTGATTGGCGGGGCTTCGGCGACCCTGCTGTTCGTGTTGTTTGCGTGGATGGCCGCGCCTTTCCGCAGCGTGCTGTACGCGCTGGTGTTTGCGCTGGGGGTGCTGGTCGGCATGGAAATTCCGCTGGTGATGCGTCTGCTGAATGAGCGCAAGGCCGAGTTCAGCGAGATCGTCAGCCGCGTGCTGACCTTCGATTACATGGGCGCGCTGTTCGTGTCGCTGCTCTTTCCCATCGTGCTGGCGCCGCATCTGGGGCTGGCGCGCACGGCCTTCCTGTTCGGCATCGCCAATGCCGGCGTGGCGCTGCTGGCGATCCGCGCGTTCCGCTTGGATCTGCCCCGGCGACGCGCCTTGAGCTTGCGCGCGAGCGTCGTTCTGGGCCTGCTGGTCGCGGGCTTCGCTTTCTCCGAGCGGATCACTCAGTGGAATGAGCGCAGCATTTTCGGCGACGAGATCGTGCACGCCGAAACCTCGCCCTACCAGCGGCTGGTCGTGACCAAGTGGAAGGATGATCTGCGCCTGTACATCAATGGCAATCTGCAGTTTTCCAGTCGCGACGAGCATCGTTATCACGAGGCCCTGGTGCATCCCGCGCTGGCCACGCTGCCGGTCCTGAAACGTGTGCTGGTGCTGGGCGGCGGCGATGGTCTGGCGATCCGCGAAATCCTCAAGTACCCGAGCGTGGAGGCGATCACCCTGGTCGATCTGGATCCGGCCATGACCCAGCTGTTTGCCCATTCCGGATCACTGGTTGCGCTGAACCAAGGCTCGCTCAAAGATCCGCGTCTGAGCATCATCAACGCCGATGCCGGCCAGTGGCTGGAAACCGCCGGTACCGCGTTTGACGCGATCATCATCGACCTGCCCGATCCCAATAACTACGGCCTCGGCAAACTCTACTCCGAGCCCTTCTACCGTCTGGTGCGCGAGCATCTGTCCGAAAACGGCCTGCTGGTGGTGCAATCCACCTCGCCCTATTTCGCCCCGCACGCCTACTGGTGCGTGGTTACCACGCTGGAGGCGGCGGGTTTCAAGACCTTTCCGTATCACGCCTACGTGCCGTCTTTTGGCGAGTGGGGTTTCGTGATCGCGGATCGCAACGGCCGCTACCGGCCACCCACGGCCTACCCGATGCCGCTGCGCTGGCTGGATGGCACAGCCACGCGTGACATGTTCCGTTTCCCGGCCGACATGCAGCGCATCGAAGTCGAGCCGAACCGCCTCAATAATCAGGCGCTGGTGCGCTACTTCGAGGAAGACTGGCATCGGGTGATTCGATGATGTTCTTCGCGAGTCGCGAGTCGCAAGTCGCAAGTCGCAAGGGGCCGCCATCCACTTGCGGGCCTTGGTCCAGAAGGGTTTTTCGGCATGCCGGCCTGAAAAGCCGCGCCCAGTCTTCGTCTTCAGCATGCATGCCCGAAGAAGCCCGCTCTGCGCGGCTCTTCGGGCAAGCGACTCGCGACTTACGACTCGCGACTTGCGTCAAATGAAACGCCGTGACTTCCTGAAACTTGCCGCTACGGCCAGCCTCGCTGGCTGTTCCGAGCGCCTGCCCTGGCAAGCGCCGCCGCTGAACATTCACATGCCCGGCATGGTGCTGGGTCATCGTCTGCGCGACCGTTTGCCCACCCCGAATCCGACGCGCGAGCGGACGGTCGAAGTGGCGATTCTGGGGAGTGGCGTGGCGGGCCTGTTCGCGGGCTGGCGTCTGGCGCAAGCGGGCTTCAAGGACTTCTGCCTGCTCGGCGGGCCAGAGCCTTTTGGCAACGCAGCCGGCAGCGTAGCGGGCGGGATTGCCTGCCCGACCGGCGCGCACTATCTGCCGCTGCCCTCGATGGAATCGACGCATGTGCGCGAGATGCTGGCGGAATTCGGCGTGTTGCGCGGTGATCCGCATAGCCTGCGCCCGGAGTACGACGAGCGCGCGCTGGTACATGCGCCGGATGAACGCCTGTTTATCGATGGCGTCTGGCAGGAGGGCCTGGTGCCGCAGCAAGGCGTGAGTACGGCGGATCAGGGCCAGATTCAGCGTTTCTTCGCCGAGATTGCCCGGCTGCGCGAAGCGCGGGGCAAGGATGGCCGGCGCGCTTTCGTCATCCCGCTGGCACTGTCTTCGGCCGATCCGGCCTTCACCGCGCTGGCCGCTGAAACCTTCGCGGTCTGGCTGAGCCGGCAGGGTTTCACCGCCGCGCCCTTGCGCTGGTACGTGGACTATTGCTGTCGCGATGATTACGGCGCTGGGATCGAACAGGTGTCGGCCTGGGCCGGCCTGCATTACTTTGCCAGCCGCGGCGGGCACGCGGCGAATGCCGAGGACGGTGCGGTGCTGACCTGGCCGGACGGCCTGCAGTCACTGGCGCAGGGCTTACGCACGCGTATCGGCGCCGAGCGCGGCGTCGAGGGCATGGCCCTGCGCGTGCGCGAACATAAAGCGGGTGTGGAGGTGCTGTGTTTCGATGCGGCTAAAAACGAAGCCTTCACCTTGCACGCCAAACGCGTGATCGTGGCGATGCCGCTGCATGTCGCAGCGCATGTGGTCGAGAATCTCGCCGATTTCGGCTTCGACAAGGCGCGCGATCTGCCGGCCAGTGCCAGCTGGCTGGTCAGCAACTTCCTGTTGAATCGTTTCCCGGACGAGACCGATCCGCTTCAACCGCTGGCTTGGGACAACGTGGTGTATGGCGGCAAGGGTCTGGGCTGGATCGTCGCCACCCATCAATGGATTCGGCAGGCCAAGCCGGCGCAGACGGTGTTCACGGCCTACCACGCGCTGGACAATATGCCGCCGCAGGCGATGCGTGCCTGGCTGACGAATGCGCGGCCGGACGAGTTGCTGGCGCTGGCCCAGAGCGACCTGAAGAGTGCCTATGGGCGCGGCTTTGCGCGGCATGCGCAGCAGGTCGACATAACCGTGCGCGGCCACGCCATGGCCACGCCCACGCCGGGTTTTCTGGCCCGCCCGGGGATTGCGGCGCTGCGTGCGGCAGATCGGCGCATTCAGTTTGCGCATGCGGATTTGTCCGGCCTGTCAGTGTTCGAAGAGGCAGCCTGGTGGGGTGAGCAGGCTGCACGACGCATTTTAGGAGCCTGCCGGACTTGAGACTAATCGGCTGCGCCAGCGGGAAGATCGGTCCATTTTTCCCCGATTTCTCGTTGCATAGGCCCGCTATGCGCCTCGAAATCGTGAAAAACTGTCCTCTCTCCCCCACTCGGCTCGCCTCGATTGCTCAAGCCCGACAGGCTCCTGCTTGACGCCGCGCGAGGCAGGGTTGATCCTTCGCGTGCTGTATAGCTTTTCAAAACCCCACAGGAGAAACCCATGGATAGCCGTCGCCGTTCCATTCTGATCGCTGCACCCGCACTCGCTTTAGGCCTGATGGCCAGTCGTAATGCCGCTGCCCAGGCCAAAGTCACCGAAGCCGACCCTACCGGCAAGGCGCTTGGTTACAAGGAAGATGCCAGCAAGGTTGATACCGCCAAGTTCAAGCAGTTCGTGAAGGGCAGCACCTGCGCGAACTGTAATTTCTACGCCGCCAAGGGCGCGACCGAAGGCACTTGCGCAGCTTTGGGCGCACGTCTGGTTGTCGGCAAGGGCTGGTGCTCGGCCTGGGTCAAGAAGGCCTGATCTTCGCAGCCTGAAATCAGAAACGGCCTGCCACCTCTGGCAGGCCGTTTTTTCGTTTACTCGTCCGGCGTGATGCTCACATGCAGACGCAGGCGGCGGCCGGGATCGTAGGGCAGCACCGCGCTGTATTCGTGGCCCTGATATTCGTAGCGCACATCATAGCTATCCGTGCGGCTGACCCAGTTATCCACCAGGCGGCAGATGCGTTCCGGGCGCTCGCCGATTTCGCGCTCGCGGCTACCGATCTGGTTGCCGACGATGGCGCCGGTGATCGCGCCCACGGCGGTTGCCGCGTCGCGCCCGCCACCCCGGCCGACCTGATGACCGAGGATGGCGCCGGCAACGCCACCAATCAGGGCTCCGGCATTGGGGCCGCGTTCGCGGCTTTCGATCCGGCGGTATTCGGTATGGCACTCCTCGCGCGGCTCGTTGACTTGCTGCACACGCGGTACGACATCCAGCACGCGGGCGTGGTCGGTGAAATCTGCCGCCTGTGCGCCGGGCAGCGCCAGCAGGGTGATCAGGGCAAGGGCAGGGCGAAACTGTGTGTTCATGATCATCTCCGTTGAAATTCGGGCCTCCGCGTCTACTAACGGAGCGAGACTTGCCGCGAGGACGAGGCTTACAAACTGTTACGCTTGGTCGATCCGGCTTTACGTTGGCGCCGGATTTCCGGCTTGACGCGTGATAAGGCAGGATTCAAGCGTCACCCGGACAATTCAGCCTCCCCGCCAACAGGAGCCAAAAATGGCCGTCATCCCGCTTACCGAACCCCGCCGCAAGCCCGTCGTGCCGCCGCGCGGCTTTTCCCTGTTTGCTTTGGGTTTTCGCCCGTTTTATCTGTTCGCCGCAACGCTGGCTTTGCTGCTGGTGCCGCTGTGGGTGCTGATGCTGGCGGGGGCCGTCGGGCTGCAGCCCGCCATGCCGACGCTGCTGTGGCACGGCCATGAAATGATCTTCGGTTTCGCGTGTGCGGTGATCGTCGGTTTTCTGTTCACTGCCGCCAAGAACTGGACCGGGCTGGCGACGCCGACTGGCAAGCCTTTGGCGGCGCTGGCCGGCTTGTGGCTGGCCGGGCGGATTGGGTTGCTGATTGCGCCGCCCTGGCTGGCGGCGGTGCTGGATCTGGCCTTCCTGCCGGTGGCGGGCTTCATGCTGGGCCGCGTACTGGTGCGTGCGGGCAGTCGGCGGAATTACTTTGCGCTGGTGATTCTGGCGGCGCTGACATTGGCCAATGCGCTGGCACATGGCGCTGCGCAGGGCTGGCTGGCGGTGTCGCCACTGCTCGGCCTGCATCTGGCGATTGCGCTGATTGCCGTGCTATGCACCGTGATCGCCGGACGCATCGTGCCCAGCTTCACGGCGAATGCGCTGAAAACGGTTCCATGGAAGCATGCGCGCGTCGATCAGCTGGCGATTGCGGCGACCGTGGCGAGCCTGTTGCTGTGGGCCTGTGAAGGCCCGGCGGCGCTGCTCGGCCCGCTGGCCTTGCTGGCGGGGCTGGCGCAGGCGCTGCGTTGCTGGGGCTGGCGGCCGCTGCCGACCTGGCGCGTGCCGCTACTGTGGATCATGCATGTGTCGCACGGCTGGCTGATTGTTGCGCTACTGGTTCTGGCGGCCAGTACGCTTGGCTGGGTTGATGCCAAGGTGGCGGTGCATGTGCTGACCGTGGGCCTGATCAGTGGCCTGATTCTGGGCATGATCACGCGCACCACGTTGGGCCACACCGGCCGGCTGCTCAAGGCCGGCGGCATCGAAACAGCGTGCTATGTGCTGCTGCAAGTGGCCTTGCTGGCGCGCGTGCTGCCCGCCTTGTGCTGGCCGGCGGCCTACATGCCGGGCCTGCATCTGTCGGCGACGGTCTGGGCCTTGTGCTTTGCGCTGTATCTGTGGCGCTATGCGCCGATGCTGTGGCAGCCGAGGGTGGACGGGCAGGAGGGCTAAGCTGTCAGGCAAGGGCTGCCCGAAGAGCCGCTCCCTGCTTGGCTCTACGGGCATGCATGCTGTAGAGCCAATGTGCGTGCAGGTCTTCGGCCGTAGTCTGGTGAGGCTTAGTGTTTGTGAATGATTGTTTCTACCGACAACTAAACCCGCCTTTACCCCTTCGGGAACACGGTTTTCGGTGAAAATGTCAGACAACTTGTAATTGTTATCACCGCAATGAACCCCGGCCCCCTGATTACCCTTGAAAACGCAGAGCAGCGCGTCGGCTTGCTGCCCGAATTGGGCGGCAGCGCGGCCTTCTGGGAGGTGCGGCGCGAGGATCGCTGGTGTCCGATCTGGCGTTCTTACGCACCGAATCCGCAGCGGCGCACGGTCGCCAATTTCCCCTTGCTGCCCTGGTCCAATCGGCTGATCGGTCATGGTTTCGAGGTCGACGGCAAGTTCTACCCGGTGGCCTCGAACCGGCCGGATGAGGGCCTGCCGATGCATGGCACGGCCTGGATGCATGCTTGGTCAGTGTTCGACCAGAGCGCCAGTCATGTCGAAATGCAGCTGGAGTCCCGGCATGCCGACGGCGCTCCCTGGCATTATCGGGCGCGGCAGTTGTACTGGCTGGAGGGCAACAGCTTGCTGATGCGGCTGGAAGTGACTCATCTGGGCGCAGTGCGCATGCCCTATGGCCTGGGTTTTCACCCTTATATCCTGCGTAATCCGGCCGGCCCGGATGTGAAACTGCGCTTTGGCGCTGCGGGCTACTGGCCGGGTGACAAGGGCGTGCCCGCCGACCACTACGCGGCTTTGCCGGCGGACTGGGATTTCAACCATCTGCGCGAGATCGGGCAGGGCAACATCGACCATAATTTCCATGGTTGCGACGGGCGCATGCGCATGGAGCGCCCGGATATCGATCTGCGTCTGGACTGGCACACAACCGAGCCGACAGGTCTGGATAGCGCTATCCTGTATCGCCCGGCGCATGGCGAATGGTTTTGCTACGAACCCGTGACCCATCTTACCGGCGCCCATGCCCGTCCCGGCCTGCCCGGCCTGCGCCTGCTCGAACAAGGCCAGAGCATGGCGCTGGAAGTGCGCCAAACCCTTTCCAGAATCACATCATGAGCTTGCATAACTTTGAACTGACGCGCGAATTCATCACCCTCGATAGCCTGCTCAAGCTGCTGACCATCGCCCCGTCCGGCGGCATCGCCAAAATGATGGTGGCCTGCGGCGAAGTCGAAGTGAATGGCGAGGTGGAATTGCGCAAGACCCGCAAGATGCGGGTCGGCGATGTGGTGCGCGTGCACGGCGAAGAAATCCGGGTCAGCGCTGGCAGCTGAGCGGAGCGCCGCGCGGGTCTTGTCCTTCTGCCATTGAACCCGCGCTGGCAAATCAAAATCTTTCCAGGCGCTTAGTGCTCAGCACTTCTTTAACCAAGCCCGCGTAGAATCGCCCGATCTTCTGCGGACGAACCCTCATGCCTTTCCTGATCGCCCTGCTGGCCGGTGCCCTGAGCGTGCTGGCCTACGCGCCTTTCGGCCAGTTCTGGCTCATGCCTTTGAGCTGGATGTTCTTGTATGTCTTGCTGCGTGAAGAATCCGTGCGCCCCGGCCGGGGCTTTGTGCTTGGCTGGCTGTGGGGTATCGGGGCGATGTTCGCGGGCCTGTGCTGGCTGGTGGTGGCGCTGAACCGTTTCGGTGGCATGTCGGCGCCCTTGTCGGTATTTCTGATTCTGCTCTTCAGCGCGGGCCTGGCCTTGTATCCGGCCTTGGCCGCAGCGGTGTTTGTGCGCCTGCGCAGCCGCGTGTGGGGGCTGCGGGTTTTGTTGGCTGCCGCGTGCTGGATCGGCGCCGAGCTGCTGCGCGGGCAGTTGTTCCCGAGTTTCCCCTGGTTGGCCATCGGTTACACGCAGACGCCGCCGAGCCCGCTGGCCGGCTGGGCGCCAGTGCTGGGCGTGTATGGCGTGGGCTTCCTGCTGTTGCTGCTTGCCGCCATGCTGGTCGAAGCCTGGATGAATTCGCATGCGCGGCGGCGTGCCTTGTTGCTGAGCGTGCTGCTGTGCGTGTCCGGCTTTGGCCTGAGTTTCGTGGCATGGACGCAGCCGGTGGGGGCGCCGGTGCGTGTCGCACTGATCCAGACGAATGTGGCGCAGGACCAGAAGTGGCGCCCGGAACTGATGATGGAGCACCTGCAGGAGAATCTTGACCTGCTGCGCCAATATCCGGCGCAGATCAGTGTGTTGCCGGAAAGCAGTCTGCCGATGCTGGAGGACCAGCTGCCGCAAGGCTATATGGAGGCAATTGAAGCGCAGGCACGCGCGGCAGGGGGCGATGCGGTGCTGGGCATGTTCACGCGCGATGCGGAAGGCCACATTTTCAATAGTTCGGTGACGCGCGGCGTGAGCCCCAGCCAGCGTTACAGCAAGAATCATCTGGTGCCCTTCGGCGAGTATCAGCCCTGGGGCTTCGGCTGGTTCTTCAAGCTGGCCAGTATCCCGATGGCCGATCAGACGTCCGGCGGCGCTCACCAGCCTTTGTTACTCATGGCGGGGCAGAAAATCGCCATGAATATCTGCTACGAAGATGTGTTCGGCGAGGAATTACGCCGCGCCTTGCCCGAGGCCACGCTGATGCTGAATGTGTCGAATCTGGCCTGGTACGGCGATTCGCACGCCCAGCCGCAGCACCTGCAGATGTCGCGCATGCGCGCGCTGGAGTCCGGCCGCCCGCAACTGCGTTCCACCAACACCGGCATGACCGGCATCGTGATGCCGGATGGCTCGGTCGACAAGGTGCTGGCGCCGTTCACGCAAGGCGCGGTAGTGGCTGAGGTGCGCGGCTATCAAGGCCGCACGCCCTTCATCTGGGTGGGTGACTGGCCAGTGAAAATCGCCTGCGCGCTGATCCTGGTGTGGGCGCTGGGGCGGCAGCGGCGGCGTTGAATATCGCGAGTCGCAAGTCGCAAGTCGCAAGTCGTGGAGTCGCGGGTGGGTTGGCTTTTTCGACTTGCGACTTGCGACTCGCGAGTTACTATTTCTTCGGCGCCAGCTCCGCGCTCAGATCGTCCCACCAGAATTTGTCGCTGAGCGGTGGCGCCTTGTCGGAAAGCTGCGGATTGCTCAAGCGGAAGACGCGGCGCCCACTCAGGCTTACGTCGCTCAGCACCAGCTTCTTGTAGATTTTATAGCGACGCTCGAACTCACCGGACTTGGCTATGCGTCGCAGGCCATCCTCGATGCGTTCGGCCATGCGCTCGCCTGTCGGGGTACGCGGCACAAAGAAGTAACGCGGCATCGGATAGGCCAGCACCAGCCCTTTCTCGATCATGAGGCCAGGCACCAGATCCTTGTGGGCCAGCCATTCCGGGTAAATTTCGTTCACGCCGCGCGAAAACAGGTCGAAGCGATTGATGCCCAGCATGCCGAACAGGCCGTCATAGTTGTCGCCGATGACCACGTTGAAATCGTTGGCACGCAGAATCTTCACGTCGGTCCAGGGGGAAGCCTGACCAATCGAAAACTGTTTCAGCTCATCCAGCGTCTTGACGGTGTCCAGTCGGGCCTGGGTCTTCGGCATGATCAGGAACAGGCGGTAACCGAGCAACCCCTTGTCCAGTGGAATCGGGATGGCGCGCAGGCGCGCCTCCAGATCCAGATTGGTGGCCCGCGCCACGATATTGACCAGGCCTTTGTCGCCCGCCTCGACCTCGGCCACGCCGCGCTGGAAATTCATCGGGGTGCCATAGGACACCACCTTGTAATCACCGTACTTGCCTTTGTTGGCGAGCAGGGCGGCTTCGAGGATTTCCCAGTAATACGTGTGGCGTTGGTCGCTGATGTTTTCGGGCGGCGGGTGGATGAAACTCATCGGCTCAGCGCCCTGCGCGGGGAGGGCGTTGACGATGGGCAGCAGCAAGGCGAGGCAGAAGCGGGCGAGTTTCATCATCAGGGCCTCAAGGGACGCATATGCGAAATTATAGGCAGGCTACTCGCTTGCCGGGTAGCCTGCCCGCCCGTACGGCCTCGCTTGCCTGTAAAATCCCCCTCTTTCCGCTTAGCGCTGGCCCGGCCCGTGATGGCCGCCCCACCCGATATGATCGCAAAACCGAGTTTTCAGGAAATCATCCTCCGCCTCCAGGCCTACTGGAGCGCCCAAGGCTGCGCCCTGCTGCAACCTTACGACATGGAAGTCGGCGCCGGCACCAGCCACACCGCCACCTTCCTGCGCGCCATCGGCCCGGAGCCCTGGAAGGCCGCCTATGTGCAGCCTTCGCGCCGCCCCAAGGATGGCCGCTACGGCGAAAATCCGAATCGCCTGCAGCACTACTATCAGTATCAGGTCGTGCTGAAACCTGCACCGGACAACATTCTGGAGTTGTATCTGGGCTCGCTCGAAGCGCTCGGTTTCGACCTCAAAAAGAACGACGTGCGTTTCGTCGAGGATGACTGGGAAAATCCCACCCTCGGCTGCTGGGGCCTGGGCTGGGAAGTCTGGCTGAATGGCATGGAAGTCACGCAGTTCACCTATTTCCAGCAGGTCGGTGGCATCGAGTGCAAGCCGATCACCGGGGAGATTACCTACGGCCTGGAACGCCTGGCCATGTATCTGCAGGGCGTGGATAGCGTCTATAACCTCGAGTGGACGCCGGGCCTGAGCTATGGCGACGTTTATCTGCAGAACGAGCAGGAGCAGAGCGCCTACAACTTCGAGCACAGCGACGTGGATTTCCTGCTCGGTGCTTTTGGCGCGCACGAGAAACAGTCCAAGCTGTTGATGGAAGCTCAACTGGCGCTGCCCGCCTACGAGCAATTGCTCAAGGCCGGCCACACTTTCAATCTGCTCGACGCACGCGGCGCCATCAGCGTCACCGAACGCGCCGCCTACATCGGCCGCATCCGCAATCTGGCGCGGGCCGTGGCGCAGAGCTATCTGGAAAGTCGCGCGCGTCTGGGCTTCCCGATGGCGCAGAAGGAGCGAGCCGATGAAGTGCTCGCGGTACTGGCAGCAACTGAAGCAAACAAAGCAAAGAAGGTGGCCTGAGCATGATCAAGAAGAACCTTCTCGTTGAATTGTTCGTCGAAGAGCTGCCGCCCAAGGCCCTCAAGCGTCTGGGTGAAGCCTTCTCCACCCTGCTCGCCGACAGCCTCAAGGCCCAAGGTCTGGCCGCTGCCGACGCGCTCGTGACCGCGTTTGCCACGCCGCGCCGTCTGGCCGTGCAGATCGCCAATGTGGCGCCGCAGGCCGCTGACAAAGCCGTGTCGCAAAAGTTGATGCCGGTCGCGGTCGGTCTGGATGCCGATGGAAATGCCACGCCGGCCCTGTTGAAGCGCCTCGCCGCACTGGGTGCGGATGCCCGTGCCGTCGCCGGGCTGAAGCGTCAGCCCGATGGCAAGGCCGAAGCCCTGTTTTTTGACAGCGTGCAAACCGGCGTGTCGCTGAGTGTCGGTCTGCAAAAAGCCCTCGATGAGACCATTGCCAAACTGCCGATTCCCAAGGTCATGGGTTATCAGCTGGCCGATGGCTGGAGTACGGTGAGCTTCGTGCGCCCGGCGCACAAGCTGATCGCGCTGCATGGTTCGGAAGTCATTGAGCTTACCGTGCTGGGCCTGACTTCGGGTCGTGAAACCCTGGGGCACCGCTTCGAAGCCGCCATCAGTCCGGTGGTGATCCGCGATGCCGACAGCTACGCCGAGCAACTCGCCAGCGATGGCGCCGTGATCGCCAGTTTTGCCGAGCGCCGCGCCGAGATCGTGCGGCAGCTGGAGGCTGCAGCCGAGAAAATCGGTGGCGGCGTGAGGGCGATTGACGACGAAGCCTTGCTGGATGAAGTGACCGGTCTGGTCGAGCGTCCGAACGTGCTGGTCGGGCAGTTCGAAACCGAATTCCTCGCCGTGCCGCAGGAATGCCTGATCCTGACGATGAAGGCCAATCAGAAGTACTTCCCGCTACTCGATGCCAATGGCAAACTCAGCAACCAGTTCCTGATCGTCTCCAACATCTGTCCGGAGGATGCGAGCGCCGTGATTGAGGGCAACGAGCGCGTGGTGCGTCCGCGTCTGGCCGACGCCAAGTTCTTCTTCGATCAGGACCGCAAGAAGACCCTGGCCGTGCGTGTCGCCGGGCTGGACAAGGTGGTGTATCACAACAAGCTGGGCACGCAGGGCGAACGCAGCGAGCGCGTGCGCGCGATTGCGCGCGGTATCGCGGCCAAGCTGGGCACCGATGTGCAGCAGGCCGATCAGGCAGCGCAACTGGCCAAGGCCGATCTGTTGACTGACATGGTCGGTGAATTCCCCGAGCTGCAGGGCATCATGGGCGGCTATTACGCCAAGCATGACGGCCTGAGCGAGCGCATGGCCGAGGCCATCGAAGATCACTACAAGCCGCGCTTTGCCGGCGACGCACTGCCACGCAATGACATCGGCGTGGTGGTGGCGCTGGCCGACAAGCTCGAAACCCTCGTGGGCATGTTCGGCATTGGTCAGCTGCCGACCGGTGATAAGGATCCCTTCGCGCTGCGTCGCCATGCCTTGGGCGTGATCCGCATGCTGATCGAGCGCGATCTGCCGCTGACCCTTGAAGCTTTGCTCAAGGACGCCGCGGCGCCTTTTGCTGCCTTGATCACCGATGCCTCGTCGGCATTAGGCGACTTCATCTTCGATCGCCTTGCCGGCAACCTGCGCGAGCAAGGCTATTCGGCACAGGAAATCGACGCCGTGCTGGCCCTGCGCCCGCAGTATCTGGGCGACGTGGCCAAGCGCCTCGCGGCCGTGAAGGCTTTTGCTGCGCTACCGGAGGCTGCCGCACTGGCCGCGGCCAACAAGCGAGTCGGGAATATCCTGAAGAAAATCGAGGGCGCAGTGCCGAACGAGGTGCGTCAGGAGCTGTTGGCTGAAGAGGCAGAGCGCGCCTTGTTCTCCAGCATGGCTGCTCTGAAACCGAGGGCGGATGCGGCTTTCGAGGCAGGTGACTACACGGCTTCGCTTCAGGCGCTGGCCGCCTTGCGCACGCCAGTGGATGCCTTCTTCGACGGGGTGATGGTCAATGCCGAAGACGCCGCGCTGCGCGCCAATCGTCAGGCCCTGCTCAATCAGCTGTATGGCCTGATGAATCGCGTCGCGGATCTGTCACGCCTGTCTGCTTGAAGCGGTGGGGCGTGAGCTGCAAAACCATTCCCACTCCTGACTTTTAACTCCTCATCGGGGTAAGCCATGAAACTCATCATTCTCGACCGTGACGGCGTCATCAACGTCGATTCGGCGCAGTTCATCAAGTCTCCGGACGAATGGAAGCCGATCCCGGGCAGTCTGGAAGCCATCTCGCGGCTGGCCGAATCCGGCTACAAGATCGTGGTGGCGACCAACCAGAGCGGCGTGGGGCGCGGCCTGTTCGACATGGACATGCTCAACGCCATTCACGAGAAGATGATCAAGGCGGTCGCCGCCGTGGGCGGGCGCATCGACGCAATCTTTTTCTGCGCCCATGCGGCCGATTCCACCTGCAATTGCCGCAAGCCCAAGACCGGCATGTTCGAGCAGATCGCCGAGCGCTTCAATGTCGACTTGAAGGGTTTGCCGACCGTGGGCGACAGCCTGCGCGATCTGCAGGCCGGCGCCGCAATGGGCTGCACCCCCTATCTGGTGATGACCGGCAAGGGCTCGAAAACAGCGGTGGATCCCGATCTGCCGGTGGGCACCAAAGTCTTCCCCGATCTGGCGGCCGTGACCAACTACCTGCTCGGATTCAAGCCCTGATCGTATGTTGTATCTGCTTCGCTCGCTGGTGTTCGCGCTGTACATGCTGCTGTTTTTCCTTCCGTTTACCGGCTTTGTCGCGATCAGTTTCTGGATGAGTCTGGCCCAGCGCTATGCCTTCGTTACGCGCTGGAATCGAGCGACGACGATGTGGATGTTCGAGCACGTGCTGGGCATCCCTTACCGGGTGATCGGTCGCGAGAACCTGCCCTCCGAGCCGGCCGTGATCCTCGCCAAACATCAATCCGCCTGGGAGACGCTGGCTTTCGCCGACATCTTTCCGCCCGCCGCCTACGTGGCCAAGCGCGAGTTGCTGCGTATCCCGTTTTTCGGCTGGGGCATGGCGCGCATGCCGATCGTGACGATTGATCGCAGCGGCGGCAAGGATGCGCTGCGTCAGGTCGTCGAGCAGGGCCGGGCGCTGATGGCGCAAGGCTATTCGGTCGTGGTGTTTCCGGAAGGTACGCGCACGGCCATCGGCACGCAGCGGCGTTACAAGATCGGCGGCGCCACGCTGGCCGTGGCGGCCGGCTGTTCCGTGATCCCGGTGGCGCATAACGCCGGCGAATTCTGGCGGCGCAATGCCTTCATCAAGCGTCCCGGCGAAATCGTGGTCAGCATCGGCCCGCCGATTGCCGCTGCCGGGCGCACTGCGGAAGCGGTGAATGCCGAGGCCGAGGCGTGGATCGAAGGCGAGATGCATCGCCTGTTTCCGCATCACTATCAATCCCAAGCCTTGGCGCGAGCCGGGCTGGCGCGGAGCTGAGCATGTTCCTCATGCGCAGCGCATCGGCGAGCCCGGACTGCGAGACGCGCTCCATCCGCTTCGGTGAACGCGAGGTCAGCTTCACCCTGCGCCGCAGTGCACGGCGAACCCTGGGCATGCAGATCGATCAGCGCGGCCTGACCGTCAGCATTCCGATGCGCGCCAGTCTGCGTGACACCGAAGCCTTCCTGCGCGAACGCGCGGCCTGGATCATCGAACACCTGGATGCATGGGCACAGCGCCAGGCCCCGCAAATCGCGGTGATTCACGACGGCATGCAGCTGCCGGTGCTCGGCGAGCAATGCTCAGTGCATTGGCGTGCCGGCAGCAATCGCGCGCATTGGGTGCATGGCATTGGCAATCGCGAACTGCATCTGCAACTGCGCCGCAACGAGGACGCGCACAAACTCCTGCTGCACGGTCTGCAGAGCTTCGCGCTGGAGTATTTCTGCGGGCGGGTCGATGAATACGGCTTCCTGCTGCAGCGCATGGCTCCCGAGGTGCGCCTGCCGGCGGTGCGCCTGTCGAGTGCGCGCACGCGCTGGGGCAGCTGCTCGAAGCTCTCCGGCATCCGCCTGAACTGGCGCCTGATCCACCTGCCACAAGCGCAGATCGATTACGTCGTCGCCCACGAAGTCGCCCATTTGCTGGAAATGAATCACTCGCCCCGTTTCTGGCGTGTGGTGGAGCAACTCAAGCCGGATTTTGAACTGGCGAAGGCGGAGTTGCGCCACGCCAACAAGATCATTCCTGTCCTTTAAGCAGAGCTTTACAGGGCTTTGTGAGTAATATTTTCAGAAATCAATGATGACCATCAAATCTGTTTTAATGCTTTTTTTTCTCGTGTTATTCACCGCTTTTAAAGCTGAGGCGGCTGAAAAATCTTGTCGCGACGACATTGGTGACGCATCCGCGCGTTTGCTTGTGCGCCAATGTATTCAGGTGTCTCCGGCGACTCGGCCGCCATGCAATGCGTCAAATTCCTGCGAGATGATCAGAGACGAAATTAAGCGAGGCTGCAGCTTTTTGGTGGAGGATTCTGAGGCTCCTTCTTTCTGCAACGTTGGACGGGGAAATCCGGAGGCTGCTGTGGGAATTCTTCTTGACGGCGGCGGTATGGATGACATGTCACTGACGGTTCAGAAGTCTGATGGCCGGAAAATCGTTGCGTACTGCGATGGGCATTGCGGCGACTGGTTTCAGTCGACCGGGGAGAGCGATGTTGTTACTCTGAAAAAGTCACTCAGGAACAGAAAAGTTTCAATCAAGGTTGCCAAGGAGCGCAACAAGGACAGGATTGCCGGTCCCGGCTCGGACGACGTTCTTCTCTTTATTAAGGACCTTCAGTTCGTTAGATAAATCAGCATCCATGTAATCGCCCAAACAGGGGAGCCGATTACATGTTCTTGCGGCGTAAATTACAAGGGAAAAACCATGCGCATACTTCACACCATGATCCGCGTCGGCAATCTGGATCGTTCGATTGCCTTTTACACCGATGTGCTCGGCATGCAGGTGATAAAGGTTTCCGATCATCCAGAAGGCAAGTTCACCAATGTGTTCGTCGGCTACGGCAGCGAGGAAGACGGCGCGACCATCGAGCTGACTTACAACTACGGTGTCGAGTCGTATGAGCTGGGTACGGGCTTTGGCCATATCGCGCTGGCGGTGCCGGACGCGTATGCCGCCTGCGCCGAGATCAAGGCGCGGGGCGGCGTGGTAACGCGCGAAGCCGGGCCGATGAAGCACGGCACGACGGTGATCGCGTTCGCTCAAGATCCCGATGGCTACAAGATCGAGCTGATCCAGCGGGATTGAGTCGCGGCTCGCAAGTCGCAAGTCGCAAGTCGCAAGTCGCAAGTCGCAAGTCGCAAGTCGCAAGTCGCAAGTTTACTTGCCTGAAGAACCGCGCAGGGCGTGGCTCTTCAGCCTGCCTTGCTGTGCAGGCTTAGTTGCCCAGTTCCACAATAACCGGGGCGTGATCGGAGGGGCGTTCCAGCTTGCGCGGGGTTTTATCTACCCAGCAACGGGTGACGCCCGCCACCAGAGGGGCGGAAACCAGCAGGTGGTCGATGCGCAGGCCGAAATTGCGGCGGAACGCCATCATCCGGTAGTCCCACCAGGAGAAGGTTTTTTCCGGCTGTTCGAGCAGGCGGAAGGCATCGCTCAGGCCCAGATCGAGCAGTGCCTGAAAGGCTGCGCGTTCGGGGGCGGAGACGAGCAGTTCATCTTTCCAGTCGGGATGGACATCGCGATCATCGGGGGCAATGTTGTAATCGCCCGCCAGCACCAGCTTCGGATGCTGCGTCAGCTCATCCTTCAACCATGCAGTTAGCGCTTCCAGCCAGGCCAGCTTGTAGGCGTATTTTTCCGAACCGACGGCCTGCCCGTTCACCACATAGGCACTGATGACGCGGACATCGCCGATGGTCGCGGCGATGATGCGTTTCTGCTCGTCGGCGAAGCCGGGGATGTCGCGCTGTACGTCTTGCGCCGGCAGTTTGGACAGAATCGCCACGCCGTTGTAAGTCTTCTGCCCGTTGAACACCGCCTGATAGCCGGCGGCCTCGATCTCGGCCAGCGGAAAGGCTTTGTTCTCGCACTTGAGCTCTTGCAGGCATAGCGCGTCAGGCTGTTCGGTCGCCAGCCAGTCGATCAGGTGCGGCAGGCGCACCTTGAGCGAATTAACGTTCCACGTTGCAATCTTCATGGCTCAGCGCTGCTCTAGCTGACGGCGGATCTGGCGCATGTAGGCGTCTTCTTCGCTGTTTTTCCGTGTGGGCTTTGGCTCAGATCGGGCGGCGGGCTTGGTAGTTGCGCGTGCAGGTTTCGTCTTGGGCGCGGCCTGTACAGGGGCTTCTTCCTCCGGCTCGGCTTCCATGTCGGGAGCCGGTGTCGGGGCCGATTCGAGGGCAGGCGGCGGGGAGATAGCCGGGGTCAGAGCCGGGGCTGGCGTTGGCGCGGGCTGTGACTGAACTGTGACGGGCGGTGCGGGCTTTTTCTTCCACGGTTGCGCACGCATCAGAGTGGCAAAGGTGGCCAGTGCCAGCACCAGGATCACGGCGGCGATGATCAATTGACGGATCGTGCGACGTCGGCGCAACTCGAATTCGTCCACCACATCTTCTGGCTGAGGGCCGAGTTCCTCCTCCTCGTGCCCAGGCCAGACGGGTGCGGCCGCTGTTCGGGGCTGAACGGAAGGCGCTGGAGTTGCGAGCACGGTTTGTTCCTCGGCGGGAACAGGCGTCGTGGGCGGTATCGAAGGAGCCGGCGCCCTTACGGGTTCTGCTGACACCGATTTGACTGGCGCAGCAGGCAGGGGCGCCATTGGCGCTGGCACTGGCACTGGTACAGGTGCGGGGCGTGGAGGTGGCTCCTCCGTTGCGACGGGCTCAGGCTCAATCACGATAGGCTCAAGAACGGGCTCGACCGGCTCGATGCGTGGCTTCAGGGCTTCCGTCAGACTGGGCAGGGGCGCAAAAGTATCGGCCGGGACGACGCGCGGTGCAGGCGGTGGCGGGGGCGGCGGAATTTCAATGGCGTCCAGCTGGAACGCGTCCAGTTCGATGATGTCCATCTCTGCATTGTCGGCAGGCTCCGGTTCTGCGATTTTGATGACATCAGGCGCGGCGGACGTTGCCACCGGGGTCACACTGAAGTCGGGGGCTCCGGGCTCTGGGCTGAACGGGGCTGAGGTCGGAGCCGTTGGCCGCGAAGGGGCGGGCAGGCTGGTATCCGCGCCTGCCGCTTCGCCGTCAGCTGCCTTGCCGCATTGTGTGCAGCCCTCGGCGCCCACCGGAATCGGCGCACCGCACAGCACGCAAGGGAAACCCATCGACAATGATGGCGCTACGGCCTGACCACATTCGCCGCAGAATTTTGCGTCGTCGTTCAAGGTGCACTGACATTTGCTGCAGATCATCATCACTCCCGAGCATGCATTTGGGCACTTACAGGCTGCCACATGGCAGCCAGCGGCCTCCCCCGCACAGCCCTCGCAGATCCGCGTCCTGCTTGTGTTTTCAGGTGGTGTGCCTGAAAGGCTTGTAACAGGTGGCTCTGGGGCAGGCTGTTTTTTACGCAGCCCAGATTGTTGCAGACTCACAGAAAAAAAGCTTCCCGCAGGAAGCTTTTTGCATGCTGACAGCCGCTCTGCGGTCACTCGTCGCCGCGACCGGAGTCGATACCCAGCTCCTGAATCTTGCGGGTGATGGTGTTGCGACCGATGCCCAGCAATTGGGCGGCCTCCACGCGGCGCCCACCGGTGGCGGCCAGGGCGCGCAGAATCAGGCATTTTTCGAATTCATTGCTGAGCTTTTCGAAGACTTCACCCGGCGAGGCTTGAAGCAGCCGGTCGGCTTCTGCATTCAAGGCACTTACCCAGCCGGCCCCGTCGACGCCGGCAGCGCTGGCGACAGCTTCGCGCATATCGGCGGGCAAATCGGCTTCATCCACGGTCTGACCGGGGGCCATGACCGTGAGCCAGTGGCAGATGTTTTCGAGCTGACGTACGTTGCCGGGAAAATCGAAACTCTGCAGACGGCGCAGTGCCGCGTCGGTCAGGCGTTTGGTCTCGACATTCAGCTCTTGTGCGCTGTGGGCAAGGAAGTGACGGGCAAGAATGGGCACGTCTTCACGTCGTTCGCGCAGCGGTGGCAGGCGCAGGCGGATGACGTTCAGGCGGTGAAACAGATCTTCGCGAAACAGCCCGTCACGCACGCGCTGTTCGAGGTGCTGGTGCGTGGCGGCGATGACGCGCACGTTGGCCTTGACTGGCGAGTGACCGCCGACGCGGTAGAAGTTGCCATCAGAAAGCACGCGCAGCAGACGCGTCTGCAATTCCGAAGGCATGTCGCCGATTTCGTCGAGAAACAGGGTGCCGCCTTCGGCTTGTTCGAAACGACCACGCCGTTGCGCCGCCGCACCGGTGAAGGAGCCACGTTCGTGGCCAAACAGCTCGGACTCCAGCAGGTCGCGCGGAATCGCTGCGGTGTTGATCGCCACAAAGGGACCGTCCTTGCGTGGGCTGTGGCGGTGCAGGGCCTGCGCCACCAGTTCCTTGCCGGTGCCGGATTCGCCGTTGATCATGACTGTGGCGGAGGATTGCGAGAGGCGACCGATGGCGCGGAAGACTTCTTGCATCGAGGTGGCCTGACCGAGGATTTCGGGCACCGTCGTGCTGGATTCGTCGGCACCAACCTGGTGCGTACTTTCTTTGAGTGCCCGTTGCAACAAATCGAGAGCCTGATCCACGTCAAATGGCTTGGGCAGGTATTCGAAGGCGCCGCCCTGGAAAGCTGCGACAGCACTGTCCAGATCCGAGTAGGCCGTCATGATGATGACGGGCAGGCTGGGGTGTTTTTCCTTGACCCGCTGCAGAAGGACGAGTCCCGAATCCCCGGGCATGTGAATGTCCGAGATCAGCACCTGGGGCAGGGCCCCATTGGCATCCAGCACCGCCAGGGCTTCCGAGGCTGAGGAAAAGCTGCGGAAGGCTATGTTTTCGCGACCGAGGGCTTTTTCGAGCACCCAGCGGATCGAGCGGTCATCATCAACAATCCAGACAGCATTCATGTTCGGTTAATCCGTTTTTGTTTTGACAGGGGGCTTCACACCCGATCACGCCTGAGTGATCGGCAGGAGGATCGTGAAGCAAGTGCGGCCAGGTTCGCTTTCGATATCGATGGTGCCCTGATGTTGCTCGACAAAGCTTTGGGCAATCGACAATCCGAGTCCGGTGCCGCCTTCGCGCCCTGAAACCAGGGGGTAGAAAATGGTGTCGCGAATTTCATCTGGAATACCGGGGCCGTTGTCGATCACTTGCAATTCCAGTGCCAGTTTATGCCGGCGCTTGGCCACGGTGACCTGACGGGCAGCGCGCGTGCGCAGCACGACCACCCCCGCTCCTTCCATGGCCTGAGCTGCATTGCGTGAAATGTTCAGTACGGCCTGAATCAACTGCTCCCGATCTGCAGTCAGATGAGGCAGGCTGACGTCATAGTCACGGCGTACGGTGATGCCCGGAAATTCTGCCTGGATCAGGCGCAGGACACGCTCCAGCACGTCGTGCACATTGACGATGCTCGGGTGCATCATGCGATGTGAATTTAGCAGACGATTCATCAGATCTTGCAGACGATCCACTTCGGCGATGATGACTTGGGTGTATTCACGCCATTGCGGATCGTCCAGCTCACGCTCCAGCAGTTGCGCCGAACCACGGATGCCACCCAGAGGGTTCTTGATTTCGTGGGCGAGGTTGCGCACCAGTTCGCGGTTGGCCTGTTGTTGCTCGGCCAGTTTTTCTTCGCGGGCCACTTTCAGTTGCGCGTCCAGCGGACGGAATTCGAGCAGCAGACGCGCGGGTGGCAAATCGACCGGCGATGCGGTGCAATCCAGATGCAGTGCAGACAAGCCGGGCCGTTTGACCGCCAGATTCTGGCCGGTGTGACTCCAGTTGTTGGCGAGTGCGTTATCCAGCGCGGCCCATAGGCCGGGCAAGTCACCCAGCAGGGCGGAGAGATGATGCCCCAGGCACTGCCGGCTGCTGGTGGCAAACAGGTGTTCGGCCGAAGGATTGACGTAGCAGACCGAGCGGTCGGCGCTGACCATGACGACAGCCGAGGAGAGTAATTCCAGACCAGCGGTGGAGGAGTTCAGGGCGTTTTCTGGCGAAATCAGGCTTGGAGGGCTCATAGGAAGATACGGAAGCAAGAAGTGCGCCGTTCTGTGCTCCTTACCTGAGCTTGGCGATTTCCTTGTTCAGGGCGTCGATGTTGCGCTCGTGCAGCGTGACTTTGTCTTTGAAGCCCTGAATTCGATCCAGGTATTTCTGGTAGTTTTTTTCGTCACCCAGACGTTGAGCTTCTTGTTCTGCCAGCTCTTTCTTTGCGGCAGCCAAGGCTTTGGTTTCGGTCGCCAGTTCAGTTTCCAGGATCTTGCGGCGATCGCCGTCACGGCTCTTCTGGGTACTGTCGTCAACTTTTGGGAAGGACGCGGGCGTCGGTGTGGCGGAGGCTTTCTTTGGCGCAGCGCCGGGGGCCGTGCTGACAGGTTGATCCTTGGTCATCAGGACGCAATTTTTCTGGCCTGTTTCCGGTTTGCCGTTGGTGTAGGTGGTATGGCCGCCGTCATCCTGGCATTTGTAGATGTCGGCTTGGGCGGTGGATGCCAGCAGGCAGGCAGCAAGGGCGGCGAGGCAATGGGTCCGGTTCATGCTCTGATCCTGAAAACTTTGTTAAGGGCGAAGTGTAAGCGTGGCAGGGGAAAACACAAGCCGCAGGCTGATCAACGCAGGTCTGGCCTGCCGGGTGTACAAAAAAAGGACGGGCATGCCCGTCCTTTTTACGCCGGGGCCGGGGCCCCTGCTCTGATCGCCAATTACAGCGAGTAGTACATGTCGAATTCGACCGGGTGCGTGGTCATGCGGGTACGGTTCACTTCGGCCATCTTCAGTTCGATGTAGGCGTCGATGAAATCGTTGCTGAACACACCGCCACGGGTCAGGAATTCGCGATCCTTGTCCAGAGCGGCCAGGGCTTCTTCCAGGCTGGCGCAAACGGTCGGGATCAGTGCGTCTTCTTCCGGCGGCAGGTCATACAGATTCTTGTCCGCCGGCTCACCCGGATGGATCTTGTTCTGCACGCCGTCCAGGCCGGCCATCATCAGTGCGGTGAAGCACAGATACGGATTGGCCAACGGATCCGGGAAGCGGGTTTCGATACGACGCGCCTTGTCCGACTGGACGTGCGGGATGCGGATCGAAGCCGAACGGTTGCGGGCCGAGTAAGCCAGCTTGACCGGAGCTTCGTAGTGCGGAACCAGACGCTTGTAGGAGTTGGTGCCTGGGTTGGTGATGGCGTTCAGGGCCTTGGCGTGCTTGATGATGCCGCCAATGTAGAACATGGCGTATTCGGACATGCCTGCATAGCCGTTGCCTGCGAACAGGTTCTTGCCATCTTTCCAGATCGACTGGTGAACGTGCATGCCGGAACCGTTGTCGCCAACGATGGGCTTGGGCATGAAGGTTGCCGTCTTGCCGTATTGGTGGGCAACGTTGTGCACCACGTACTTCAGCAATTGGGTCCAGTCGGCGCGTTGCACCAGGGTGCTGAACTTCGTGCCGATTTCGTTCTGACCAGCGGTTGCCACTTCGTGGTGGAACACTTCAACCGGCACGCCCAGCTCTTCGAGGATCAGCACCATGGTGGCGCGGATGTCTTGATGGCTATCGACCGGCGGAACCGGGAAGTAGCCGCCCTTGACGGTCGGACGGTGGCCGGTGTTGTTGCCGCCCATGTCGTCGCCGGACGACCATGCGCCTTCGGCGGAGGTGATTTTGACCGAGCAGCCGGACATGTCAGCGGACCAGCTGATGCCGTCGAAAATGAAGAATTCGGGTTCCGGGCCGAAGAAGGCGGTATCGCCCAGGCCGGAGGACTTCAGGTAAGCCTCGCCACGGCGCGCGATGGAGCGCGGGTCGCGATCATAGCCCTTGCCGTCAGACGGCTCGATCACGTCACAGGTCATGATGACGGTGACTTCGTCGAAGAAGGGGTCGATGTTAGCCGTGTTCGGATCAGCCGACAACAGCATGTCGGAGGCTTGAATGCCTTTCCAGCCGGCGATGGACGAGCCATCAAAAGCGTGGCCGTGTTCAAACCAGTCCAGATCGACAACGTGGGACGGCACGGTTACGTGCTGTTCCTTGCCGCGGGTGTCGGTAAAGCGCAGATCAACGAACTTGGCTTCGCGGTCCTTGATCAGCTGGATAACGTCCTGAGGGGTCTTCGTGGTCACTTCAGCTCCTAACGAGTTAATTGAATCGGGTTGCGTACCTGTCCGCCATCCGCCGTGAGTGTCAATCAGGTACTTTCGGGCAGTGCGTCAAGGTCGGTTATAAGCATTTCCTGTGCCAATGTTCTGTGGCCATGCTTCCGTTCCCGACGCGTTCCGGCTTTATATATTGCCAACTTTCAGGGAGCGTCAATTGTGCCACAAGGGCGCTGTAGTGCGGATCCTTGCGCAGGCTTTGTTGTGGTGCAGTGCTGTGTTTTATTGCACCAAGATGGTGCGGCTTGGTGAGGCCGCTGCTTCATTGCATACTTTGAGCTTGTCTTTGTCGTGGATAAAACAAAATCATGGAAAATCTGACGGAGATTCTGCTCCGGGCCAGGGAGCGTGCCGAAAAAATGAAACTGCCCTATGCAGGGGCTTTGACGCCGCACGAGGCGCATGCCGTATTGCTGGGGCTGCCAGGCGCGCGCATTGTCGATGTGCGTACGCGTGCCGAGCTGGATTGGGTGGGACGGATTCCTGGTGCCATTGAAATTGAATGGAACACTTATCCCGGCGGAGTGCCCAATGCGCAGTTTGTGGCACTTCTGCAGCAACAGGTGGAGGCCTTGCAAGCGCCACTGCTCTTCATCTGCCGCAGCGGCGCGCGTTCGCACAATGCGGCGATTGCTGCTGTCACCGCCGGCATGCAGGATTGCTATAACGTGCTGGAAGGTTTCGAAGGTGACCGCAATGCGGATGGCCAACGCGGTCGTCTGGGTGGCTGGCGTCATGCCGGGCTGCCATGGCAACAAAGCTAGCAAGGTTTAAGGAGTGAGGCGGGAGGAGTAGAATTCGCAGCTTGCGGGCCTTCCCCTTACTGACTCACATCGCAGCATGCAGACTTCCATCATCGCTTTCGATTCATTCAATTCGCTTAAAGACGCCGAGGCGCATGAGCGCATCCGTGCCGCCAAGGCCAAACTTGGCAAACGCGTTGTCCTGCTGGTGCATCACTATCAGCGTGCCGATGTGTATCAACATCTTGATCTGACCGGCGACTCGCTCAAGCTTTCGCGCCTCGCGGGGGAGACGGATGCCGAGTACATCGTGTTCTGTGGCGTGCATTTCATGGCCGAAGTGGCTGACATCCTGTCCAAGCCGAACCAGATCGCGATCTTGCCGGATCTGGCGGCAGGTTGCTCAATGGCCGACATGGCCAGTTTGTCGAAGGTGGAGCGCTGCTGGCGCGAGCTGCGCGAAGTGCTGGGCACGCCGGATGAGCAGGTCACGCCGGTCACCTACATCAACTCCGCGGCCGATCTGAAGGCTTTCTGCGGCGAGCATGGCGGCATCGTCTGCACTTCAAGCAATGCACCGAAGATTCTGGAGTGGAGTTTTGCCCAGCGCGAGAAGATCCTGTTCTTCCCCGATCAGCATCTGGGCCGCTGGTCCGGCCACAAGATGGGTATTCCGCTCGAAGACATGGTGGTGTGGGACCCCGATCAGCCCTACGGCGGCCTGACCCACGACCAGATCAAGCGTGCGAAGATGCTGCTGTGGAAAGGCCATTGCGCCGTGCATCAGATGTTCCAGCCCTCGCATATTGCCAACTGGCGCGCGCAGCATCCGGATGGCTTTGTCATTTCGCATCCGGAGTCGGCCTTCGACGTTTGCCTGAATTCCGATTACGTCGGCTCTACCGAATACATCATCAAGATCGTCAAGGAAGCGCCGGACAATACGCAATGGCTGGTCGGCACCGAGCTGAATCTGGTCAATCGTCTGGCAGAAGAAGTGAAGCATCAGGGCAAGCTGGTGCAGTTCATGTCGCCGATGGTGTGCATGTGTTCGACCATGCAGCGGATCGATCCGCAACATCTGGCCTGGACGCTGGAGAATCTGGTGGAAGGCAAGGTGGTTAATCAGATCACGGTGCCTGCCCACGAGGCCGCATTGGCCAAGCTTTCGCTGGAGCGGATGCTGGCTGTTTCATAAGAGGCCCGCAGAGCTGCCATGACGATCTTACGGATTTGCAGTTACAACATTCACAAAGGCTTCTCGCATTTGAATCGGCGTATGGCGATTCACGAAATGCGCGAATGCCTGCGTGGGCTGGATCCGGATATTTGTTTGCTGCAGGAGGTGCAAGGTCTGCACCTCAAGCACGAGCGGCGTCATCTGGATTGGCCTGAGCTGCCGCAGCATCAGTTTCTGGCCGGCAAAGAAATGCATGCCGCGTATGGCGCGAACGCCGCCTACGAACACGGACACCACGGTAACGCCGTGCTTTCACGCTTCCCGATCCAGCGCACGCGCAATCGCGACGTCAGTCTTTCGCGCTTGGAGCAGCGCGGCATTCTCCACTGCGAGGTGGCCTTACCGGACGGGCGCGAGCTGCATTGTCTGTGCGTGCATCTGTCATTGACAGAGCGCCAGCGCCGGCAACAACTCGAACTCCTGTCCGACTATGTCGAACATCACGTACCGCGCAAGGCGCCGCTGATCATTGCCGGCGACTTCAATGACTGGCGCGGACGTGCTAACGACTGGCTGGCGCCGCAGCTGGGTTTGAGCGAAGTTTTTACCACGCTGACGGGCGCGCCTGCGCGTTCCTATCCCAGCACTTTGCCGATGTTGCGGCTGGACCGGATTTATCTTCGTGGCATTCAGGCCGTGTCTTGTGAGGTGCTGTGGGGCAAGCCCTGGTCGCGCATCTCTGATCACGCACTGTTGTCGGTTCAGGTTCGCCTGGCATGAATAACCGCGCTCTCTCCGGCAATCGAATCAAGTTGCTGGAATCTGGCGCCGAGTATTTTCCAGCCTTGCTGGAGGCAATTCAGAGCGCGCGGCACGAGGTGCTGCTGGAAACCTATATTTTCGAGCACGACAGCGCGGGGATTTTGATATCCGAGGCCTTGCGTGCGGCAGCCTTGCGCGGGGTGACCGTGCGCGTGATGGTGGATGGTTTCGGTGCGCGCAGTTTTGCTGACGTGACGATGCCGGAGATGGCTGCCGATGGCGTTGGTGTTTTCATTTACCGACGCGAAGTCCGACCATTTTCCTTGGGTCGCAATCGTCTGCGGCGGCTGCACCGCAAGCTGGTCGTGGTCGACGGGCGGGTAGCGTTTGTAGGCGGCATCAACATTATCGATGATATGGATACACCGGGGCAGACGCCGCCGCGCGTTGATTTTGCCGTGCGTGTTGAAGGCCCACTGGTCGTTCGTGTGCATAGCGCCATGGCGCATCTGTGGCGCATCGTCAGCTGGGCCAGCTTCAAGCGCCGGCTGGCGCCCATGCACTGGGTGAATCCCGTGCGCACACGTGTCGGGTCGGTGCGCGCGAATTTTCTGGTGCGCGACAATCTCGGCCATCGCCGCGATATTGAGAATGCCTACATGCAGGCGGTGGCGGGTGCGCAGCGCGAAGTGCTGATTGCCAACGCCTATTTTTTTCCGGGTCGCGCCTTTCGCCACGCGCTGGTCGATGCGGCCGGGCGCGGGGTGAAGGTGACCCTGCTACTGCAAGGGCGGGTCGAATACTGGCTGCTGTTTCATGCCTGCCGGGTCTTGTACCCCTACCTGCTCGGCGCGGGCGTACGCATTGTTGAATATCGCAAAAGCTTTCTGCATGCCAAGGTGGCGGTGGTTGATGAGGACTGGGCGACGGTTGGCTCCAGCAATATCGACCCTTTCAGTCTGCTGCTGGCGCGCGAAGCGAATGTGCTCATCCACGATCAGGCTTTCACCGCGACGCTGCGCGCCAGTCTGGAACGGGTTATCACCGATGGCGGCGTCGAGCTCACCCTGGAAGGCTGGCAGAAGCAGACGCTGTGGATGCGCGGTATCAGCTGGTTCGCCTATGGCACGGTGCGCGTGGCAATTGGGCTGGCGGGCTACGGTGGGCGGCAGTCTCTATAATTCCAATCCAGATAGATACGATACTTTGTTGACTTCGCCCCTTCGACGGGGCTCAGGACAGGCTTGCCGTGCTAAAGCACTGTCTGCGGCTCGTCTTCGCGTCTCGTCTCAATCTGGAATTGGAATAAGGCTGCCTGAAGAGCCGCGCCGGACATGCTTTCGCAAGTAGTCTGTCGGGAGAGTGCCGTCCATCAAGCCTTAGCGAGGCGATGTGCTGAATAGTCAGCCCCGAAGCGGCTCTTCAGTCGGGTCAATCACGCACTGACGCAGTTTCGGCACGGACTCCAGACGCCAGTGCGCGCGTGCCCAATCCCACAGTTCGGCAAGCGTCGCCGAGTTCAATTCAGCCGGCGGATTCTGGCCGAGAAAGCGCAGGGCGCGCAGCAGCTCGGTCGACGGCGCCTGCGTATTCAGTGGTGCGGCCAAGGTCTGCTTCGACAGTTTCTCGCCCGCCGCATTGCTCGCCACGGGCAGGTGCGCATAGACCGGCTGCGCGTAGCTGAGCAGCCTTTGCAGGTAAATCTGGCGCGCGGTGGAATCGAGCAGATCGGCGCCACGCACGACGTGGGTCACGCCCTGCAGCGCATCATCAACGACGACGGCCAGTTGATAAGCGAACTGGCCATCGGCGCGCAGCAATACGAAATCACCGACCTCGCGCCACACATCTTCGTGTTGGGTACCCAGGATCAGATCCTGCCAATCCAGCCTGCCGGCCTCGGTCTTGACGCGCCAGGCGCGGGCCACGCGGCCGGCTGGCAGGCCGCTGCGGCAGGTGCCGGGATAGCGATGCGAGCCATCCGGCGCGCGCAGGGCCGAGTCCGCGATTTCCTTGCGGCTGCACGCGCAGGGATAGGCGAGATCGGTCGCAACGAGTTGATCGAGCACCGCACGGTAGGCGTCCAGGCGCTGGCTTTGCCACAGTACTGGCCCATCCCACTCGAAGCCGTAGGCTTCCAGCTGACGCAGTATTGTGTTGGCCGCGCCGGCCACCGTGCGCGGCGCATCCACGTCTTCCATGCGCAGCAGCCACTGCCCGCCGCGCTGGCGGGCATCAAGGCAGGAAGCCAGTGCGGCAATCAGTGAGCCGATGTGCAGCGGCCCGGTGGGCGAGGGGGCGAAGCGGCCGACAGGCGCATGCGGATTCATGCGCGGATTGTAGCCGGGGATGGCGCGCTCAGCTGGCGCTGTGGCGATCCGGTGAGGCACCCAGCAGCAAGCTGCCGATGACATCCATCATCAGTGCATAGGTCTGCTCGGTTTTCTGCAGATAGCCGTCCACCGGGTAGCGTTCGCGCACGGTGTTGTCTTTCTCGAAACCGGGCTGACCGGAGCGGATCAGGATCTTCAGATCGCTGCGCCCCATCGGGCCGCGCAATTCGTTGACCAGGATGAGTCCCGCGTCACGGGTTTCCATCACCACGTCCAGCAGCACCAGGTCGATATGCGGCGCGGCATTGATCAGCTTGCGTGCCTCGGCGGCCGAATGCGCATGCAGGAAACTGAAGGGGCGATTGTCGATGCGGCCATGGCGCAGGGTCAGGGTGGTGGCTTCATGCACCTGCGGCTCGTCATCCACGATCAGCAGTACCCAAGGCTCCAGTGCGTCGACAGGCGCCTGTCCGTCATCGGCCTCCTCGTCCATGAAATGGAAAAATCCACTCTCGGTATGCGCTGGCGGCTCGACAGGATCGTTGTTCAAACGCCAGCCTTGCCGGTTCATAGCAAGGGAAGATTCGGTAAAAGGCAGCGGGGTGAGACGGGCGATCATTAGAACTCCTGAGCGAGGGCGCGCGATCCGGACGACTGTTTTCAGTCTAGTCCGAAAAATGCACACAAATCATCTTCGGCTGATTGCTGTTGCGCAGCATACCTATAACTTTAGTAGAAGGCAGCAGGTCTTTTGCCTGGCTGCTAAATATTTGCGTTGGCGCAGAATATTGTCTTGCCTGCGAACAAACGTCAGGGTGGCCGCCTTGGCTGCAAGCGCGCGCTCATGCTGAAATGTGGCGGGATCTGCAGGGGATCAGCGGATAATGCGCCAGCGCAAAATTTGCGCAGCGAAAAGGAAATACAGCATGAGCATGACGAAATTCGATCTGCAAAAAGCGCAGGGCAACAAGATCAGGGGTCAGCACACGAGCATCGGCGCGCCGGGGCGGTTTGCCGGGGCGGAAGTGGTGGACCGGCGCGAGTCGCGCAAGCGTGATCAGGAGCTGGGCCTGCTGCCCTTCGCATGCAAGCTGCCGGCCACGCTGGTCGAGCAACTGCGCAGCCGGAGTGCGGGCCACGCAGGCGGTTTGAACGCGCTGGTGGCCGAGCTGCTGGCGAAATCTTTGGCGGAATAATAGCCTGCCTGTAGAGCCGCACCTCGCTTGCTTCTACAGGCATCCTGCCTGAAGATGTCCGCTCAGTGCGGCTCTTCGGCAGGCGACGACAGGATTCTCTACTCGCTCACCTTGCCGCGCAAAGCCTTCACTTGTCCGCGTTGCGCCTTGCCCTCCAGGCGCTTGCGTTGCGAGCTGCGGGTCGGTTTGGTCGCTTTGCGCGGGCGTGGCAGCTTGGCCACGCTGGCGACCAGCTCATGCAGCCGCTGCAGCGCCTCAATGCGGTTGAGTTCCTGGCTGCGCTGGGCCTGCGCCTTGATCACCAATACGCCATCGCGGGTAAGGCGCTGGTCGGTCAGCTGCAGCAAACGCTCTTTGTGCGCGTCCGGCAGGCTTGAAGCGAGGATGTCGAAGCGCAGATGAATCGCGCTGGAGACTTTATTGACGTTCTGCCCGCCCGCGCCTTGCGAGCGCGTGGCGGTGATTTCAATTTCGTTCGCCGGAATCCAGAATTCCGGCGTTACCGCAGGCATTAGACGTTAAGCCACAACTGGTGGCTTAACTCGTTGATTGTTTGTGTGTATTTTGTTTGACTCATCGTTTTGTACTCGATTTTGTACCCGTTTTCTGTTTGCTGCTCGGACAACTGAGCGGCTGTGCGTCATGGCAGGAATCTAGGGTACGCCCGCCGGAGTGGTTGGGCTACTACTTGCTGCTCCATGGAGTTTTCGGCGGCGGCGCTCGACATGGGTTCAGGGCAAACCCAAAAACCGATGCGTGGTCTGCATGGGCTGCGGGGCAATAAGGCCGCCCGCAGCCCATGCAGCGATGATACGGTTGGGTCCGCCGTCAAGGCCAAGCCCTGACGGGCGCCTGCGGCGGCCTTGACGGAAGACCGGCTTGTGCGAGAGCGGGCGGTTCTAG
>NZ_JBEWZI010000021.1:0-69600 GCF_040566545.1 Uliginosibacterium flavum | reverse complement strand
GCTCAGTGGTTTTTCGACAACTCCACTTTGGCACTTCGATGCCGTTGCAGGTAGGGGCGTCCATGTCATTACCCTACCCGGCTGCGACGAGACCTTAAGCTTGGTTTACCGCAAAACATCTCTCCCGCTTGAATCGAAAATCATCTTTTCGGGCAAGGGTACTTTGCAGCCAAAGCCTCTGTGATGTGTTTGGCTGTAAGAGCGCTTTCCGGAGTAATCCCTTTTGACTTGCTGTGCGCACCAATAACCTGGATAACTTCGAGCAAAGAAACACTTCTTGTACACATGGCAGTCCCTTCGCCCACCTCACGAACGGCGGCAATATAGCCGGCGCGATAGCCGTAGCTGAACTCTTTTTCACGCCCACCTGCGTCATCGTGCGCAAACGAACTTGAAGCGCTGCCAAACAGCATCAAGGAGAAAAGCGCGTTCAGTGGTAGCAAAGATTTCATGCGTGCTATCGCGCCTTCGGACTCAGCGAACCCCGGTTGTAATCCTTGTCCCCCGGCATGATCGTACGGCCCACGCCGAACAGGCCGCCCTGTGCGTCGACCGGGCGGGTTTTGTTCTCGGGGTAAGCCTCGGCCGCCTTCTTGGCGACTTCGGCCTTCTTCGCGTCGACGAATTCCCAGCGCCCGTTCGGAAACAGGCGCACCTTGTCGCCGCTGGCGGTGGTGGCTTCGACCGGCGTGCGGTCGAGTTCCGGGGCGGACTGGCTTTGCGCCTGCGCGACGGCGCTGAGGCCGCAGCACAGAAGCATCATCAGGGCGCGATGCAGGCTCACAGCTTGCCCGCCACCCAGATCGCCACACCGGCCAGCGCGCCCGGCAGGTTTGCCGGATCGGTACCGCCGGCCTGGGCCATATCCGGGCGGCCGCCGCCCTTGCCGCCGACTTGCTGGGCGACCATGTTGACCAGTTCGCCCGCCTTGACCTTGCTGGTCAGGTTGGCGGTGACGCCGGCGATCAGTGTGACTTTGCCATCGGCGACCGAGGCCAGCACCACGGCAGCGGTGCCGAGTTTGTCGCGCAACTTGTCGACCGCTTCGCGCAGCGCGGCTACATCGGCGCCTTCGAGCGTGGCGGCAAGCACCTTGACGCCATTCACCTCAACCGCCTGGTCCAGCAGCGCATCGCCCTGATTGCTGGCGAGCTTGCTCTTGAGCGCGGCGACTTCCTTTTCCAGGGCGCGCACGCCGTCGAGCACGCTGCTGAGCTTGTGGCCCAATTCGCTGCTCGGCACTTTCAGGGTGCTGGCCAGTTCGCCCAATTGCGCATCGCGCTGCAAGACGTAATTCATGGCGTTTTCGCCGGTCACTGCTTCGACACGACGCACACCAGCGGCCACGCCGCTTTCGGCGACGATCTTGAAGAAGCCAATATCACCGCTGCGGCTGACGTGGGTGCCGCCGCACAACTCGCGGCTGGAGCCGATGTCGACCACGCGCACGGTTTCGCCGTATTTCTCGCCGAAGAGCATCATCGCGCCGGTCTTCTGCGCGTCTTCAATCGCCATCTCGCGTGCCTGTGCGGCGGCGTTCTGGAGGATTTCGCGATTGACGATCTGCTCGACCTTGAGCAGCTCGGCATCCGTCACAGGGGAATTCTGGGCGAAGTCGAAACGGGTCTTGCTGGCATCAACCTGCGAGCCCTTCTGCTGCACGTGGGCGCCGAGCACTTCGCGCAAAGCCTTGTGCATCAGGTGAGTGGCAGAGTGATTGCGCACCACCGCTGCGCGGCGCAGGCCATCGACGCGCGCATCGATGGTGTCGCCGATGCGGATCTCGCCTTCCATGACGCGGCCATGATGACCGAACACGTCGGCCTGAATCTTGATCGTGTCTTCCACCACGAAGCGCGCGGTAGCGTTCTGCATCGCGCCAGCATCGCCGCACTGACCGCCGGATTCGGCGTAGAAAGGCGTGTTGTCCAGCACCAGCACAGCGTCATCGCCAGGACGCACGGTGTCGACCGGGCTGCCATCGACGTAGAGACCGGTGACCTTGGCGTCCTCGACCATCAGCTTGTCATAGCCGTGGAAGGTGGTGGCCGCGCCGCTATACACCAGGCCCTGCGCCATCTTGAACTTGCCAGCCGCGCGCGCCTGTTCACGCTGGCGACCCATGGCGGCGTTAAAGCCAGCTTCGTCGACACTCATGCCGCGCTCGCGCAGCACGTCGGCGGTCAGATCCAGCGGGAAACCGTAGGTGTCGTGCAGCTTGAAGGCCAGATCGCCATCGAGCACCAGTGAGCCGCTCTGCTGCATCACGGCCAGCGCGGCTTCGAGGATTTCCATGCCATTGGCAATCGTCAGGAAGAAACGTTCTTCCTCGTGCTTGAGCACTTCGGTGACGCGACGCTGCTGGCTCACCAGCTCTGGATAGGCGCCGCCCATCTCGGCGGCGAGCACATCGACCAGCTTGTAGAAAAAGGGCGTGCGCGCACCGAGCTTGTAGCCGTGACGGATGGCGCGGCGGGCGATGCGACGCAGCACATAGCCACGGCCTTCGTTGCTCGGGATCACGCCATCGGCGACGGTGAAGGCACAGGCGCGGATGTGATCGGCGATGACTTTCAGCGAGGGCGATGCCGGATCGATCTCGGTCGCACCGGCGGCCTTGAGCACGTCTTGCGTGGCGGCCAGCAGGGTGACGAACAGATCGATCTCGTAGTTGGTGCCGACGTTCTGCAGCACGCGCGTGAGGCGCTCCAGACCCATGCCGGTATCGACGCTGGGCTTGGGCAGCAGGTCCATCACGTAGTTGCCGTTCTCGTCGATGCGGCGGTTGTACTGCATGAAAACGTTGTTCCACACTTCGGTGTAACGGTCGCCGTCTTCATCCGGGCTGCCCGGGGGGCCGCCGGCAATGCTCGGGCCGAAGTCGTAGAAGATCTCACTGCAGGGGCCGCAAGGTCCCGTATCGCCCATCATCCAGAAATTGTCGCTGGCATAACGCGCACCCTTGTTGTCGCCGATGCGCACGACGCGCTCCGGCGGCAGGCCGATTTCCTTGGTCCAGATTTCGTAGGCTTCGTCGTCTTCCGCATACACGGTGGCCCACAGCTTGTCCTTGGGCAGCTTGAAGACTTCGGTCAGCAACTCCCAGGCGTACTTGATCGCGTCCTGCTTGAAGTAATCGCCGAAGCTGAAGTTACCCAGCATTTCGAAGAAGGTGTGGTGACGTGCGGTGTAGCCGACGTTCTCCAGATCGTTGTGCTTGCCGCCGGCGCGGATGCACTTCTGCGCCGTGGTCGCCCGCGTGTAGGGGCGCTTGTCGAAGCCGAGGAAGACGTCCTTGAACTGGTTCATCCCGGCGTTGGTAAACAGCAGGGTCGGATCGTCGCCCGGCACGACCGGGCTGGAAGCCACGATCTGGTGGCCCTTGGATTCGAAGTATTTGAGGAAGGTCGAGCGGATTTCAGCGGCGTTCATGGCCATGGCGTAGGCAAAAAGTCGTTAGGAATCAGAGCCCGCGATTCTAACCCGGATCGGCGGGCAAGCCGAAGCCCGGCGCGGGCGGGAAGATGAACCGCTGACGTGTGCAAGGGCAGTGCCTGCTGCGCTCCTGCGCACGACCCGGACACTCAACAACCCCGCCCGAAGAGCCGCCACCCGCTTGCCTCTGCAGCATGCCTACCTGAAGAGGCTCGCCCGATGCGGCTCTTCAGGCAGACCCTAAAAATAACGTCCTCACGCCGCAAACAACTCGGCACACAGCAAAAACGAGCAGCTCAGGCTTGACGAAATCAGCTCAAATAGGAATAATTCGCAAATACGAATGACTTTCATTCGTTTAACTTTCCCAAACAGCGCGAGCGACCTGAGACTCGCCAGAGGTTCCGGCATGTACGCAAGCAGCACTCTCCGACAGCCCGTCTCCGACCGCGCCTTCAGCCTGGTCATCGTGGTGGGCCTGCACCTGGCCGCCGGCACGGCATTGCTGATGCTGGCGCAGCCCGTCATCCAGCAACTGCTGGCCGAGCCGGTGCGGATCGAGTTGATCACCGCGCCCAATCGCGAACAGACCGCACCAGAGCCCCCCAAGCCGATCGAACCGCAGGTTCAGCCCCAGCGCGTTGCGCCCGCCCCCCGCCCGGTGGCCGCTCCGCTGCTGCAGACCGAGGCGCCAATCCAGCCGAATACGCCGGTAATCGAAGCCGCGCCGGCGCCGAAAGAGGCGCCGACGGCCGTGCTCAATGACAGCACCGCTCAAACCCGCGCCGCACCCGGGCCGGCCGTCCCAGCAGCAGCCGAGGCCGTGCAGGCGCCGCGTTTCGATGCGGACTATCTGCACAACCCATCCCCCGCGTACCCGCCCGCCTCACGTTCGCTGGGCGAAGAAGGCCGGGTCCTCCTGCGCGTGCAGGTCAGCGAAGACGGCCGCGCCCTGCAGGTATTGATCGACGCCGGATCAGGCTTTGCGCGCCTGGATCGGGCCGCGCGCGATGCCGTTGCCGCCTGGCGCTTTGTGCCCGCCCGCCAGGGCCAGCAGGCCGTGAGCGGCTGGGTCAAGGTGCCCGTGGTCTTTGAATTGAAACGTTGAACCGAACAAGCCTCCTCCTCCCCCAAAAAAGAGAAACACCATGCAAACACAAACTCTGGGCTTTGCCCACTTCCTGAGTCAGGCTGATGGCCTTGGCAAAACCCTGTTCGTGATCCTGATCCTGATGTCGCTGGCCTCCTGGTACTTCATCATCACCAAGGTCATGAGCAATCTGCGCCTGCGCCGCTCCGCGGGAAAATTCGTCGACCTGTTCTGGAATGCCAGCTCGCTCGACGAGGTGCGCAACGAAATCAACACCCACGGCGCGGCCGAACCTTTCTCGCACCTGACCAGCCACGCGCTGTTCGCCCGCGAGCATCACCAGCGCACCGGCGGCGGCAAACTCGGCGAAGCCGGTGCTCTGGGTGAATTCCTCACCCGCAGCATGCGCAAGGTGATCGATGAAGAAACCGCGCGTCTCGAAAACGGCCTGACCGTGCTCGCCACCGTGGGCGCCACTGCGCCCTTCGTCGGCCTGCTCGGCACGGTGTGGGGCGTGTATGGCGCGCTGGTTGCCATCGGCATGAGCGGCGCCGGCACCCTGGACAAGGTCGCCGGCCCGGTCGGCGAAGCGCTGGTGATGACCGGCCTCGGCCTGGCCGTGGCGATCCCGGCAGTCGTCGCCTACAACAGCTTCACGCGCCACAACCGCCTGACCCTGTCGAGCCTCGACGCCTTTGCCCACGACTTGTTCGCCTACCTCACCACCGGCGTCCAGGTCAGCCAGCAAGCCGGCAAACTGCACAGCCTGCAAGGAGCTGCGTAATGGCTTTCGGCGGTTTTTCCAAGGAGGCCAACACGGCGCCGATGGCTGACATCAACATGGTGCCGCTGATCGACGTGATGCTGGTGCTGCTGGTGATTTTCATCCTCACCGCGCCGCTGCTCACGCATGCCGTCAAGGTCGATCTGCCACGCACCAGCAGCGCCGAAAACAAGGTGCAGGCCGAGCGCATCGAGATCGCCCTGAGCCCGGAATCCGAAGTGTTCTGGAACGGAGAGAAGATCGAGATCAGTGAGCTGGACGCGCGCATGCAAGCCGCCGGCGCGGCAGTGACGGATGCTGCCAGTGCGCCGGAAATCCACCTGCGCGCCGACAAGACCACGCCTTACGACGGCGTCGCCAAGGTGATGGCCGCTGCAGCACGGGCCGGGCTGAGCAAGATCGCGTTTGTGAGTCAGCCGGAATAGCCGCCTGCGGCTGAGTGCTGAGTGCTGAGTGCTGAGTGCTGAGTGCTGAGTGCTGAGTGCTGAGTGCGTAAGCAGCATGTCCCGGAATCCGCGCCGGTCAAGCTTCTTCAGCACACCTACCCGAAGAACCTTGCTGGGTGAGGCTCTGCAAGCATGCCCACTCAGCACTCAATCCTCAGAACTTGGAACTCCGCCGCAGGCAGCTCACTTACAGCAGCTCAATCCCCGCCAGCGTCGCCGCGCACTGGCTGCGCACCAGGCTGACGAAGTCCGTGAGAAAGGCTTTCTCGGCCAGGCTGCGCCGGGTGCAGGCGTGCAGCTCGCTCCACAGACCTTTGGCGCCGATACGTCGGGCCAGCACGTAGTCATGCTCCAGATAGCTGGTCAGGCCCCAATTGGGCAAGGCCGCGATGCCGCGCCGGCTGGCCACCAGCTGCAGGATGGCGATGGTCAGCTCGGCGGTGCGCCGCGGCAGCGTGATGCCGGCAGGCGTGAGCACCTCGCGGATCAGGTCGAGGCGCGCCTCGGGCACCGGGTAGGTGATCAGGGTTTCGCCGGCCAGATCGCTGGCTTGCAAACGTTTTTTGGCGGCCAGGCGATGACCTTGCGGCAAGATCACCAACATCTCGAAACGGAACAACGGCAGCGCGCACAAAGCCTTGCTCGTCGGCGGTTGCGAGCCGATCACCAGATCGGCCTTGCCGGCCTCAAGCAGACTTTGCGGGTCGGCGTGAAAGCCGGCGACCAGATCGACTTCCACCTCCGGCCAGCGTTGGCGAAAACTGTCCATCACCGGCATCAGCCAGTCGAAACAGGTATGGCATTCCAGCGCGATGCGCAGCTCGCCGCGCGTGTCGCCCTGCAGGCGGATCAGGTCGCGCTCGGCCTCCTCGATCAGCGCGCGGCTCTGATGCGCCAGCAGCAACAGGCGCTCGCCAGCCTGGGTCGGACGCAAGCCAGCGCGGCTGCGCTCGAACAGGCTCAGGCCGTAATGCGCCTCCAGCGCGCGCAGCTGATGCGACAGCGCCGACTGCGTCAGATGCACGCGCTCGGCAGCGGTGGTGAGCTTGCCGTGCTCGGCAATCGCAATCAGGGAACGCAGATGGCGGATTTCAATCATGAATTCAATTCATCCTAAGCTGAAAATTCATCGTTTGATTCATTCTACCTGCGCGTCGACACTGGGCAGCACTCAACGCACAGAAAGATCCTTGTCATGCCCCGCATTCACATCTCCGGCTTCCCGCGCATCGGCGCGCAACGCGAGCTGAAATTCGCCCTCGAATCTTTCTGGCAAGGCGCCACGCCAGCCGCCGCCCTCGAAAATTCTGCCGCCGATTTGCGTGCGCGCCACTGGGAACAGCAACAGCGCGCCGGCCTCGATTTCCTGTGCGCCGGTGATTTCGCCTTCTACGATCAGATGCTCGATCACTGCCTGCTTTTCGGCGCGCTGCCGGCACGTTTCGGCTTCGATGCGGCGCAGATCACGCTGGCCGAGCAGTTCGCCCTGGCACGCGGCAACGCGGCCCAACCGGCCATGGAAATGACCAAGTGGTTCGATACCAACTACCACTATCTGGTGCCGGAACTGACGGCCGACACGCATTTCGCGCTGCATCCGGAACGCCTGTTCGCACAGATCGACGCGGCTGCCGCAACGGGCCAGCCGGTCAAGCCGACGCTGATCGGGCCGCTCACATTTTTGTGGCTGGCCAAATCCGTAACGCCGGGCTTTGATCGGCTGGCACACCTGCCGGCCTTGCGCACGCAATACCAGATGCTACTGCAGGAACTGGCGCGGCGCGGCGTGGAATGGGTACAAATCGACGAGCCCGCGCTCGCCCTGGATCTGCCGCCCGACTGGCTGGCCGCCTTCGCGCAGTGCCACACGGCACTGGCCGCGTGCGGGCCGAAAATCCTGCTGGCGAGCTATTTCGACAGTGTTGCGGCGCATGCCGAATGGCTGTGCCGTCTGCCGGTGCACGGCCATCACATCGATCTGGCGCGTGCGCCGGAACAGCTGACCATATGGCAAGCGCATCTGCCGGCGCACGCCGTGCTGTCGGCCGGCGTGATTGACGGGCGCAACATCTGGCGCCACGACTTGCGCGCCACGCTGGCCGTGCTCGCGCCGCTGCATGCAGCGCTGGGCGAGCGTCTGTGGCTGGCGCCGTCCTGCTCTTTGCAACACGTGCCGGTGTCGCTGGCCGCCGAGACCAGCATGGACGGCGAAATCCGCGGCTGGCTGGCCTTTGCCAGCGAGAAGCTCGACGAGCTGCGCATCCTCGCGCGGGCGCTGGACGAAGGAAGCGAAGCGGTGCGTAGCGAACTCGATGCGGCCAGTGCGGCGCTGGCCAAGCGGCGCGCCTCTTACCGCGTGCTGAATGCAGTGGTCCGCCGCCGGGTGGCTGCGCTGACCGAGGTATCGGCGCGGCGCCACAGCCCGTTTGCTGCGCGTCAGGCCGTGCAAAGCCAGGCCCTGCAGCTGCCCGCCCTACCCACGACCAGCATCGGCTCCTTCCCACAGACGCCAGAAATCCGCCAAGCCCGCGCGGCCCACAAGCGCGGCGAAATCAGCGCTCTGGATTATCTGCAACAGATGCGCGCCGAAGTCGCCGATGCCGTGGCGCGGCAGGAAGCGCTGGGGCTGGACGTGCTGGTGCATGGCGAGGCCGAACGCAACGACATGGTCGAATTTTTCGGCGAGCGCCTGTGGGGCTACGTTTTCAGCGCCAATGGCTGGGTGCAGAGCTACGGCTCGCGCTGCGTCAAACCGCCGATCATTTACGGCGACATCCACCGCCCGGAAGCCATGACCGTAGAGATGACGCGTTACGCCCAGTCGCTGACCCGGCGCCACATGAAAGGCATGCTCACCGGCCCGGTGACGATGCTGCAATGGTCCTTCGTGCGCGACGATCAGCCGCGCGAGAAGACCGCGCTGCAACTCGCCCTGGCAATTCGTGACGAGGTGGCCGAACTGGAAAAGGCCGGCATCCGCATCATCCAGATCGACGAGCCGGCCTTCCGCGAAGGCCTGCCGCTCAAGCGCGCCGAACAGGCGGCCTATCTGGACTGGGCGGCGCGCGCCTTCCGCATCAGCGCCTCGCCAGTGAGCGACGCCACACAGATCCACACCCACATGTGCTATTCGGAATTCAACGACATCCTGCCCGCAATTGCCGCCATGGACGCCGACGTGATCACCATCGAAACCTCGCGCTCGCGTATGGAACTGCTCGATGCGTTTGGTGAGTTCGACTATCCCAACGAGATCGGGCCGGGCGTCTACGACATCCACTCGCCACGCGTGCCCAGCGTCGAAGAGATGCTGGTTCTGCTCGAACGCGCCGCAGCCGTCATCCCGGCCGAGCGCCTGTGGGTGAATCCGGACTGCGGCCTGAAAACGCGCGGCTGGCCGGAAACCGAACTGGCCCTATGCAACATGGTGGAGGCCGCCAGGCAGATGCGTGTGCGTCTGGCGGCGTAGGACGGAGTGCTGAGTGCTGAGTGCTGAGTGCTGAGTGCTGAGTGCTGAGTGCTGAGTGCTGAGTGCTGAGTGCTGAGTGCTGAGTGCGTAAGCAGCGTGTCCCGGAATCCGCGCCGGTCAAGCTTCTTCAGCACACCTACCCGAAGAACCTTGCTGGGTGAGGCTCTGCAAGCATGCCCACTCAGCACTCAATCCTCAGTACTCGGAACTCCGCCGCAGGCGGCTACTCAGCCGTGAAACGGGTCCAGATCGCCGGGCTTGCGCAGCATCTTGTTCACTTCGTCCAGATGCAGCTCTTCCTGCACGATCATTTCGCGGGCATATTCTTCGAGCAGCACGGATTTTCCCTCGGCGATTTTCAGCAAATCGTAATACGCGGCCAGGGCGGTTTTTTCGTGCTCCAGACTCTCGCGCAGAATGTCGCCGATATCATGTTTTTCGGTTTCCAGCAGCGCACCGATTTTCAGCGATGGATGACCGCCCATCAGGGTCACCAGTTCGCCGGCCTTGTGCGCGTGGGTCAAACCTTCGACCGCATTGTCCTTGAGCCAGGAAACAATCGGAATGCGGTTGTAGCCATACACCATCAGGGAATAGTGGGTGTAACGCACCACGCCGGCCAGCTCCAGTTCCATGATGCGATTGAGCGCGGCAATGGCTTTCTTGGTATCGGATTTGTTCATGAGGCTCTCCTGTCAGGTTTGTTGCAATCCAGCGATCAGTACGCCACCGGTAGCTGCAGTCTGGACGTCGTTTTCACTCTCCACAAGCGCGTTGCTTAGCAGACGCTGCAAGCCACGTGCCAGCCCGGCTGCACTGGGCGTCTGGACGAAGGCGCAACGTTTGCCCGTGCGCTTGCAGTGGTCTTTGACGCGCCAGTAGGCGTTGTGGCTGATGCAGCCGGTCTGGCAGATCACCAGATCCGCCGCACCCAATGCGGAGTCGAGCTGCCCAAAGCGATCTTCAATGCCCCCATCGTGGTGCAGGAATTTCCCGCCAGCCTGTTCGACGAGCTTGCGGTAGATCACCACGGCGCTCTCGCGTCCGCCCACACAAAGGATGCGGTGGCCGTCCAGCGAAGCATCGGTGTCGACTTCCCGCAGCAGGATCGGAACCATCTCCGTCACGGTGGGCGGCTCGATTTGCTGCGCCGCCAGCGCCTTGCTCAGACGCACGTTCTCCAGACTCAGGCGCGCGCCGCGTTCTTCCTGATACACCAGTTGCTGTTCCAGGCGCCTGCGCGCCGCCTGGTCTGTCGCCACCGGCTGCAGACTTGCGCGCTCGGCGCGCAGGGCGGCCAGCTCGGTTTCCTTGCCGATGAATGCCGCCCGCAGACGCATTAACTCACCTTGCAGGCGCTCCAGCTCGACGGTCTTTTCCTGAGTGATCCGCTCGCAGCGCTGTTGGGCCGTGGCAAGGGAACGCGCGAGTACGCCGTTCTCGTCCTGCAGGGTGTGATAACGCGTGATATCCAGGCGCAATGCGGCGCCAGCCTGATGCTGGATCATGTGCAACTGCTGGCTGATCGCTTCGGCCAGCTCCGCATCGCACAAGGGATGCGTCAGCACGGCCCACAAGGCGCCGGCCAGCTCGCCGGCGCTCACCGCCTCCTGCCAGCGTTCGAGCAAGGCGCCTCGCTCGCGCGCCTTGCGAAACACCTGCACGACCACGCCGTGGCGCAGCTCCAGTTCATCCTGCAATGCCTCGGACAGCACATTGCGCTTGCGCGCCAGCTGCACGGCGGCCGAGTGCAGCGCGTAGTCATCCGCGCCCGCCAACTCCGGCGTGGCCTTGTCGCTGATCCGGCGCAAAACGCCCAACGGCAAGCACACGCCAATCACCGGGCAATGCACGTGCGTGGCTAGCTCCCACAGGCGCTGGCGACGCGAGCCCACACGTAAAGTTTCTGCCTGCGGAACAAAAACCTGCTTGATCAGTGTCGTCGGAAACATGTGCGCTCTCCTTGATTTTGGATCTATAGCCGTTGGGCGTAGTACTCGACGACGAGCTGCATATCCAGCGGGAAAGGAATGTCGGCAATGTCAGGCAAATGACTGACCGTGACGGCAAAGTTCGCCTCATCGAAAACCAGCCATTCCGGCCGGACCAGCACCAGATCGGCCAGGCTGCCCTTGACCACCAGCAGCGTGCGGCCCTTGGTGCTCAGGCTCACGACTTCGCCGATACGGGTACGGAAAGACGGGATATCCACGCGCCGGCCATTCACCAGCACATGCCCGTGATTGACCAGTTGGCGCGCAGCCGGGATCGAGTTGGCAAAGCCGGCACGGAAGACGACGTTATCCAGCCGGCGCTCCAGCAGCTCGGCCAGTTTGACCCCGGCGGAATCACGCGAGCGGCGCGCGTCGCTTACAAGGATGCGCATCTGCCGTTCGGACAAACCGTAGTTGAAGCGCAGTTTCTGCTTCTCCTGCAACTGCAAACCGTAACCGGATTTGCGCTGCTGCTTGGCGCCATGCTGGCCGGGCGGGTGCGGGCGATCCGCAATGGTTTTGCGCGACAGGCCGGGCAGATCCACGCCCAGGGCGCGCATGACTTTGAGACGAGGGCCGGTGTAACGGGACATGAAATTTTCCTTATTTGGTCAGAATGAGCTTGCCGTTGCGCGTGACGCGCAAGGTGTAGTGCATGCCCAGGTGTTCGATGGTGAGCGTGCTGGCGCTACCCAGCAGACTGCGGCTGTTGACGACAGACTCGGCGCTGGTGATGCCGACAGCGGGCTGAGCTTGGCGCGGTAAAGGCAGAGCCGGAGCGAGGGCTGAACTCATGACGGTGCCCTCAGTGCAGAACAGCTTGCGGCCGCTCGGCCTGCGCCTTGCGCTGTGCCGCATCTTCCTGCTTGCGCGCATCCAGCTCATTACCCAGGCGATGCCACACATCGGCCAATTCGTCGCAGGCGCGTGCCAGCAGCGGATCGGTATCGGAGCGCTCAGCCAGCGTACTCAGATGCTGAACCAGTGCACGCGCCTTGGCACTGCTGATACCGTGCGCGGCCGAACAACTGAGCAGATGCAAGGCCGAGGCCATCAGGACGGCCGGACGGGCCTCAGCAAAATCGGGATCGATATTCATCAGCGGACTCCAAGAAACCCGGCCAGGCCGGAGAGAGAAAATCGCTGGCTGGCAGGCTCGTCGCCGCTGGCTTGCGCAAAAAAATCCGGGAAATCGCACCCGGCCGCCCCCGGCCCTGCGCGATAAAGCTCGCCCCACTCGCGAAACTCCATCCGGATAAATCAATGATTCAGAATCACTGACGAGATCGATTATACACAAATGAGAACCATTCTCAACAAACCAATAATCTACTTCCACGGATTGTAAAAATGCCCGGAACTCAGGGCTGTCCTGCAGGCGCGCTGGCGTCGGCTTCCGGCACGTAAACCATCGAACCATCCTTGAGCCGGTAAGCCACCCCGGCCTTCTCGCCATCGCCGCTGCCGATCTGGCCCTTGGCCTGGTAGCGGGTGATCTTCTGGCCTTCCTTCATGGTGATTTCCATGTCGGGCTGACCGGGATTCTTGATCACCGTGACGTTTTCCGCGCCGAAGGGATTGGCCGGGCTCTGCGCCACGCTGACCAGCAGCGCGGCGATGATGACGAGAAACACGTCGATCAGATTCACCACCGACAGAATCGGGTCGTCGCCTTCGTCCTCGTGCAGAAAGCTTGAGCTGCGCACACGCCGCGGCGCAGGCACGGCGGCAACTATCTGCTCGATGGCTGCCTCGGGCGCGTTCATGCCACCACCTGCTGATTCAGCCAGACCATTTCTTCGGCCAGCCAGCGGCGGCGCACACCAACGATGAGAAAAGTAATGGACGCAGCGATCAGCGCCAGGATCACCGCCGAGAAGGCGATGGTCAGGCTCATGCCGACGTTGCCGAGGTTGCCGTCAGACAAAGAACGCAGCGCCGGGCCCATCGGAATCATGGTGGCGACCAGCCCCAGCATCGGCGCCACGCGGGTGGCAATGCGCGCTTTTTCGAGCAGTTTGTGAGCGGCCACGTCGAGCGCTTCCGGATCATGCAGGTGATGCTTGCGAGCGTGAGCGATCAGCGCATAGCCACGCCCGCTGGCAGGCTGATGGCGCGTGCGCAGATACGCCTGGATGCAGAATTCACCCAGTGCCCAGAAAGCGTAGAGAAAAAGAATGGCGATCAGGGCCAGCACCGGCAGCAGGAAGAGCTGGCCGATGTCATACATCATGGTTTCAAGCGGATTCGGGGTCATGCGGTTTCCTTGCGAAGATCTGTGTTGAAAGAGAGAGATAAAAAGCTGCGCAGCACACCGCCGCCAAAAGACAAGAGCATCAGCGCGCCACCCAGCAGCCATGCCAGCGAGGGCGGCGGCACCGGCGGCTCGACTTTTTCGAGCTTCATGCCCTGCACCGGCGGCGGGCTGGATAGCAGCTCCGGGCGGACTTCTTCAGGCTGCTTGCTCGAAGACGAAGGCGCAGTGCGGCCCGCCAGCACAGCTGCCTGCAGACCGAAGCCGAGAGCGGATGTCAGGGCATTGGCTTTTACGAATTCGCGAAAGGCCGCGTTGCTGCTTTGAATGTCGAAGCGTTTGGCGAGGTTCTCGTAGCGCTGGGCGAGCTGCTTGAGCGTGGCCGCATCGGTCTGCCAGTAGTCCTTGCGCGCGGCCTCCAGCATGCGTTCGATCATCTGCGCCTGGGCCTGTGGCGCGTGCTGCTCGAACCATCTGTCCATGCCGAGTTTGTACTTGTCGCGCACATAGACCTCGGCAAACTCCTGCCACTGATCATTGCGCACGATCTCCGGCGCCACCGCCGTCCAGCCCCAGAAGTTGTTCATCGAATCCAGCATGTTCAGCGCACCGGAGTAACCCTCAGCCTGCATGCCCTTGATCCAGCCCGGGTGGAAGTTGCGCGTGCGTAGTTCGCTCGCCAGAAAGCCCGCCGCCGTCTCGGTGCGCGCCGCGCGCGGATCACGCAGATTGGAAATCAGCAGCTCGGGCGCCTTGCCGGTGAGGTGGCGCACCGCCAGACCAATGCCACCCAGATACTGGAAGGGATCGTCCGTGGTGAGCATGCCGTAGAGGTTGGACGAGCGCGCCAGCAGCGCGGCCTCCACACCTTTCAGATTCTCGGCGTAGAGATTCACGCCATCGAGCTTCTGGCCCCAGTCCTTCTCGTCCGGTCCGTAGGCATATTGCATGCGCGCCAGATACAGCTTGGCGAGCTTGGCGTCGGCCTCCTTGCCTTTGCTGGCAAAGCTGTCGGAAGCGAGCGTGGCGTCGTTCAGCCCGGTGCCGTAGCCGCCGGATTCGCCACTGAAGATGCGCGTATCCGCCCAGGCGGCGAGCTTGGCCTCAGGCAGACCACGCCCGGCGAGTGCTGCGCGGATCTTGTCGGAGGCGGCGCGCACAGCGTTGTCCGGCTCCTGCTGCGCAGCGGCCAGTTTCACCGCCTCGGCCAGCCACTTCATGGTGTTCGGAAAATGGTCGCGATACAGCCCCGTCGCCGAGAGCACCACATCGACGCGCGGGCGCTTGAGTTCCTTCACCGGGATCAGCTCCACGCCAGAGAAGCGGCCGCCCTCGTCCCATTTCGGGCGCACGCCGAGCGCCGCCATGGCCTGCGCTTCGAGCACGCCGGCATGGCGCATGGTTTCCACGCTCCACAGCGAGTACGCCAGCTTCTGCGGATACTTGCCGTGGCGTTTGAAGTGCTCCGCCAGCATGGCCTCCGTCGCCAGCTGCCCCGCTTCCCAAGCCGCACGGGTCGGGATCTTGGACGGGTCGAAGCCGTACAGATTGCGCCCGGTGGGCAGCGAATCCGGGTTGCGCACCGGGTCGCCACCGGTGCTGGTCGGCAGGAATTCGCCATTCAGCCCAGCCAGCAGGCCGGTGATTTCCGGGCTGGCATCAAGGCTGGTCCACAGTACTTTGGCGCGGTCCACGTTCTCGCGCAAAACGGCGTCGCGAATCTCGCTGGTTGGTACACCGTCGAGCAGATAGCGCCGCAGCAGGGCGAAGGGTTTGCTCTGCGCAAGCAGCTGGTAATCAAGCGCGAACAGCTCTTCCGGCTCATCGGGCTCCAGACGCTTGTAGAAATCATTGCCTAGCATGGTCATCACGGTGTACAAACGCAGCTCGTCGGACTTGTTCACGCCGAAACTGTGCAGGCCATACGGCTGCAAGCTCGCCGCCAGCGCGTGCAGGTGATCATGCAGGGCCGTGATCCAGTTGGCGAAGTCGCCCTCGGCGCGCGCCGGCGTCCAGGCCATGTCCTCGAACAGATGCAGCTTGGCGCCACTGCGCAGCAGATCGCGCTTGAGCGCTTCCTTCACGCCGCCTTCATCCTGACCAATCCAGGTGTGGAGCTGATCGTGCATGGCGTTCAGTTCGGTATGCAGACCGGCCGGGCGAAAACTGGGCGTCTGGTGGCTGACGATGCTGGCGCGGCCACGGCGCTTGGCCTGTAGCGCCTCACCCACGTCGTCGACGATGTAGGGATACACGACAGGAATGTCGCCGAGAACAACGAAAGCCTGATCGTCCATCGACAGGCCGCGCTCCTTGCCCGGTGTCCACTCCTGCGTGCCGTGGGTGCCGAAATGCACCAGCGCGTCGCGATTGCTGCGCGCCCACAGATAAGCGGCGAGGTAAAAGTGGTTGGTCGATTCCTTGGTGGAGTGATACAGCGCCGTCTCGGCATCGTCCTTGCGCTCGCCACGCGGTGGCACCGGCATGAAACTGACATTGCCGAGCTGCAGACGCGGAATCACGAAACCCATCTCGCCCTTGTGCTTGTAGGCCATGCCGCTTTTCTCCGGCTCGCCCCAGCGCGCCAGAACTTGCTCACGCAATGCCGGCGACTGTGCTGCAAACCAGCGCCGGTACTCGCTCATCGGCAACCATGCCGCAAGATGCGCGTCCAGCAAGGGTTGCAGCGGCCCATCCCTGTAGAAGGCCGCCAGAAGCCGCCCCAGAGACTGCGTCAGTTGCGCCTCGTCCATGCTCTCGGTGCGGTAACCGGCCGCCTGCAGGGCAGTCAGGGTGTGCGCGAGGCTCTTGGGCAGATTCAGGAAAGAGGCCGAGAGATTCTTCTCGCCCGGCGGGTAGTTGTAGAAAAGAATCGCCACGCGCTTGTCGGCGTTCGGCGTGCGGCGCAGCTGGGCCAGATTCATGGCCTTGGCGGCAATCGCCCGCACCTGCGGGGCGATGGCTTCGACCTTGCCGCTCTTCTTCTCGATGGCCGAGGCAATCATCGGATCCATCGCGCCGGCGATCTCGCTCTGCACGAGGTAGAACGGCAGATCGATCAGGCGCATGCCCTGCGGATCGGCCTGCCAGTCAGCCGTGTCGCCACGCCGATAAGGAATGGCCTGGATCACCGGCACCCCGAGGCGCTCGAACTCGGCCTTGCGCCCGCCCGCGTCATACATGATCTGACTGGACACCAGCACGTCGATCAGGCGCTTGCCGCCCGGCGCGGCCATTTTCAGGAAGGCATCCTCGGCCATCACCGGCGTGTAGAACACCAGCGCACGACCGCCGAGGCGTTCGACATCAGCCACCAGTGCATCGACATACGCGGCGTCCACCGCCGAGATGTAGGACTGATGAATCGCGATACCCACTACCGGCTGACCCGGCTTGCCTGACACGGCCAAGGCCACGTCGGCCTGCGTGGTGACGATCTCAGCCAGCTTCGGGTGATAGTAGGCCGCCGCCGGCAGGGTCTGCAGCGGGGCAATGCCTTCGGCGCTGCGCAGTTTGAAAACGCGTGCGGCGATCAGTTGGGCGGCAGCATGCAGATTACGTCGCCCGCCATTGCTGACATAACCCTGAATCTCCTGCGCCAACGCGCGATCCAGCCCGCGCGCCTCGACGCGCTCGCCATCGAGCAAGAGACGCGGCGTGCTGCGCTCACTCCAGGCCGGCCCCAGCTTGCCGAGCAGGAATTCCAGCAGGCCGGGGCGCGGCGTGTCGACGATCAGCAGATCGGCATCCCTGGCGAAGCGGGCCAGACCCGCTTCATCCAGCCTTTCCACATAGCGCGCATCCAGTTCGAAGCCCTGCTCGCGTGCTGCTTGCGACAGCACCTCGAACTTGCCGGCCGGCGCCGGCGCGGCGGTGAGCCAGGCCACGCGCGGCTGTGCCGCGAAAGCCGGATTGGCACCGATGAGCAGCAGGAAGCCGAACAGGACCAGCGCCGCGCCAAAAATCTTTTGCCACGGATGCATATCAGTAATCGAACTTCATGCTGAGGGCGATATTGCGACCCGGCTGGCTGTAAAACTCGGGTGCCGGATCGGAGCCACTCATGCCGGAACGGCGCACGTCACTCCACAGGTAATAGGTCTTGTCGAAGACGTTGTTGAGCGCCAGATTAATGCGCAGCTTCGGCTGCACCTGCCACCAGGCCGCCAGATCGTTCACCCCGTAGCCGGGGGTGCGGAAGTAGCTGGTGCTGGAGTCGTCAATGTGATCCTTACCCGCGGCGGCACGCAGGCGCCACTCGCCCCCCCACTGCTCGGATGGCGTCCAGTGCGCGGCGAGGTTCATGCGCTTGGGCTCGATACTGTTGAGCGGCTTGCCACTCGATTGATCATAACCATGCGTGATGGCGAAACCGGCCGACAAGCGCAAGGCCGGCGTGGCCTGCCAGTAACCGCGCCAGTCACCGCCACGGATCACCACGCGCGAGAGGTTCTGATACTGATAGGTGCTGAAGCTGACGCCGCCGCTGACCACGACGTTCGGGTCGCCCGCCGGCAGGATCACCGAGTCGATGAAGTTCTGATAGCGGTTCTCGTACAGGGCAAACTGGCTGCCCCAGCCCTTGCCGGCATACTTCGAGCCGATCTCGAAGCTGCGGCTGGTTTCCGGCTTCAGATCCGGATTGCCGGTCAGCGCATAACGCTGCGAGTTGTTGTAGAAGTAGCGATTCACCTCCTCGTAATTCGGGCCACGGAAACCTTCCAGATACTGGGCGTACAGGTTCCAGTCGGCGCTCATGCCATACAGGGCCGCGAGTTTGGGCGAGAGGTGATGACCCTGCTTGCTTACGGCAGCGCGGCCATCGGTGCGCTTGTAGAGCGGATCATCCTCAGGCGTGAGTTTGAATCGGTCATAACGCAGGCCGGGCGTCAGCTTGAAAGCCCCAAGACTCAATTCATCCTGCACGAACAGACCGAGCTGATCGGTATGGCCGCGCGGGTAATCGGCCTTGGGGAAAGTCTCGCCGATGAACACGTTGGAGCTCACCCCGGTGGCGAGATTGGTCCAGGTCGTGGTCTTGGACTCCTCGGTTTCGGAGCGCAGGAAATCTGCCCCCCAGATCGCCTGCTGCGGCAACCCCAGCGTAAAGGCCTTTTCCTGCAGCAGATTCAGGCCAGAGTGCCGTTGCTCATACTTGAAGCGCTGATCCACGCTGCAGTTGGCGGTGCCGATGGTACTGGCCGAGCACGTCGCGGAGGTATTGGTTCGCAGCTGAAAGTTCTGATTGTCGGTACTCTGTTTCTGCGTGTACAGCTTGGTGCCAAGACGATCAAACCAGTTGGCGTCGGGGGTGTAGTCGTGATCGAGCACAATGCGGTCACGCGTCAGTGCATCGATGCCGGTGTTGGTAGTGATCCGCGTCAGGGTGTTGGGCGAGCCCGGGCTGGTGTTGCCGACGCGCAGCGCATCGACTTCGGTTTCGCCTTCCTTGTGTTCAAGGGTCAGCTTGAAGCGATGCGCCGTGTTCGGCGTGAACACCAGCTTGCCCAACACGTTGCTCTGTTCGTACTTGAGCGGATTGGGCGTGCTGCGCTTGAGTCCCTGCACATCGTTCGAGCCCTGATTGTCGCTCTCCTCGCCTTTGGCATGGCCCAGCATCAGCAGGGTCTGGAATTTATCGCCCCCCGTGGCGACATACGCCATCGCCCGTTTGCTGTTATCCACCGAGTGGTAGCCCAACTGACCCCCGGTGGCGAAGCTGCGCCCCTTGAGCAGATCAGCCGGATCAAGCGTCAGAAAGCCGAGCACGCCGCCGATGGCATCGGAGCCATACAGGCTGGAGGCCGGACCACGCAAAACCTCGACCTGCTTGAGGAATTCGACGAAGGGAATGTCGCGATTGCTGGCGTCGTAATTGGTCGTGCCGGGGCTGCGGAAATCCGCTACGCGCACACCATCGGTGAGCATCAGCACGCGGTTTTCCTCGATGCCGCGAATGTTGACATGACTGGAGCCGAAGCGACGCGGATCGGACGGCAGGCTGACGTCCGGCTCATCGGCCAAGGTATCGGCCAGATTGCGTGAGCCGCGCTGCTCGATCTGCTTCTGCGTCACCGCACTCACCGAACCAGCCACATCGTTGGCATGCACTTGCGAACGCGTGGCGGTCACCACCACAGACTTCAATTCAGCTGCGTCCACCGCAGGAGCACTCTGTTGCGCCATGCCAGCCAAGGGCCAGACACACAGAACCGCCAAAGCCAGGCGGGACGGGCCGACACCGTGTCCGGATTTCAGCCCGAACGCCATTGGCGCGCTCATGGCGCCAGTCATCATCTTTTTCATTACGCGTATCCTGAAACGAAAAGACGCTGGCTGGCTGATTCAAGATCGCTGGCTTGCGCAAAAAACAGGCTGCCGACCTATCGGCCGGCAGCCCGGAGATATGAGCCTGCACCCCCACAGGAACAGCTCGCTCACACCACACCCGTCTCCCTGTGCATCCCTACGATGCCATGGCGACGGAGTGATTATAACCTACAAATGAGAATCATTCGCAACAAAAGACCGGCTTTATCGACTCGTTGCGACTTGCGACTTGCGACTTGCGACTTGCGACTTGCGACTTGCGACTTGCGACTTGCGACTGAGGAAGTGTGGCCGGAGAGGCTCGCCAGGCAAGCCTCTTCGACGGCCATGCCTGAAGAGCATTGCTGGGAGCGGCTCTACGAGCATCTCATTTTTTGTGAGGCAAACAGACGCAGCGAACTCCGCCAGCGATCCAGTGAGTCGCCTCACTCCACGACGCAAAGCCCCACTTGGCAGGGCCGAATGCTCACGGCACGGCAGGTGGAGGTGTACGGATCCCGTGCACGATGTCAGGTATGCCTTTGAGTGGAATCTCCACACGTTTGCTGAAGTTTACGGGCATCACCACACTGACGGCCTTGGGCTCACCTCTGGCTGACCAGGGCTCAAAACGCATGCCGCGGGCACCGCGCAGGACGGCCCCATCCAGCTCTCGCGAGCCACTTTCCTCAATCAGGCGAACCTGCTGGACACGCCCCTGATCATCAACCCACAAAAGGCATACGACCCGCCCTGACGGCAAACCAAACGTCCGGCTCGACATTGCGCTCACATTGAGCGGCTTGCGAAGCCCCATCCTGTCGAAGCTGACCACCTCACTGGGCCATACCTCTGGCCCAAGGCTGGCGCACGCAGCCAGAAACAGACTAAACATCAGGAGCGGTTTCCGCATGTTCAGCCCTCCAACAGCGCCCAATGATTGTCCGGCGACATCGGGATCGGCCAGGCGAGCATTTGCGCCTCTTCGCGCAGATGCCAGCGTGCCGGGCCCTTTTCGCCCGCAATGAAGAAACCGCCGTCATCGTCCGGGCCGGACAGCGCACCGGCGCGGTGCAGGTCGGCAATCAGCAACATGCGTGCTGCATCACCCGGATGCCACAGCAGCGCCTTGCCGGAGAGCTGGGCGCTGAGGATGAAGCCGCCACCGGGGCCGGCCATGATGTCACCGGTGTACCCCTCGCCCAGCGGCGACTGGCTGGGAATCGAGAGCTCCTTACCATTCCACACCGCCAGGGTCGGCGCATTCTTGCGGGCTTCGGGGCTTTCGTGCTCGCCCTGCATGGCGATGCCAAGCAGGGTTTCGCCGGCAGGCGTCTCGTTCCAGGCCAGATGCCGCAAGGACAGGCGTGCATCGCGCAGGCGCCACTGGCCGAGCACTTCACCCGTTGCCGGATTCAGACGCACCAAGGACGAGGACATCTGCTCCAGATCGCGCTTGGCACCCTTGTCGGTGTAGCGAATGCCGCCGTTGGCGATCAGCAGCATGCCCTGCGCATCTTGTAGAACCTGGTGCGGATCCATGCCGTGCGTGGGCCACTGGGCGACGCGCGTCAGCGTGACAGCATCGCGCACACTGATCCAGCCCTCACCGCTCACCGGATCTATTTCGGTGCAGAAGACTTGCTTGCCGTCTGCGGACAACGTGATGTGCCCGCCCGAAACCCGACCGGATTCGGCCTTGATATCGATCTGACGAACAGCCTTGCCCGCCGCATCGGCACGCAAAACCCACAGGCCGTGACGATAAGCCTGGGCGATATAGCCGCCCTGCCCGTCGCTGATCAGGCCATGCCCGCGTGAGGCGACCGGCAGCGCGGAGAGCAGGCGGATGTCGCGCTGCGCCCAGTCAATCTGCACGATCCCCACATAATCACCGGGCCCGCCAATCAGCGGCGCCGGCAGCGCCACGCCACTGCGCCAACCGGCCAGCAGACGGACAGGTTTGCCCGCTGCGGCAAGCGCCGGCAAAGGAAGGGCCGAGGTGGCCAGCATGGCTGCTACGGAACGAAGAAAACTACGCTTGTCCATCAGAGACTCCAAAGCAAAAAAGGCCCGCTCGTGCGGGCCCTTGAACGATAAAACTCAGAACTTGTAGCTGGCCGTCAGCTCGACCGTACGACCCTTGCCCGGCACGTAGTGGCCGCGGTACAGATTGTCGCCGTACAGCTTGTTGGTCAGATTGCTGCCGTTGAGCTTAAGGCTCAGATCTTTCAACACCTGATACTCGACCATGGCGTCATAGGTCAGGTAGCCATCCACCTTGAAATCAGTGACCAGCAGCGGACTCATCTTGGTACGGCCATTCACGCCGGCGCCCAAGCGCCAGTCCGAGGCGATCTTGTAAGTGCTCCACAGCGAAGCCTGATGCTTCGGAATCAAGCCGGGGCGCTGACCCACGGTTTCATTCTGCCCGGCGGCTCCCTTGGCGATCTTGGCGACCGGAATCCAGGTGTAAGAGAAGAACATTTCCCAGTCAGCGTTGATCCGACCTGCAATATCGGTCTCGAAACCCTTGGTGTAACGCTCGGCAGAGAGCACGAAGTTGGTGTCGTTCACCGACTCGGTGTCCGTATTGCGCTCGTTGTACTTGGTCGAGTGGAAGAGTGCGAAGCGGGTCGACAGATTCCCTCCCAGCAGATCAAGTTTGCTGCCCAACTCCACATTCCGGCTCTTCTCCGGTGGCGTCTTGGAGGTCTTGGCGTCGTACTGATAGGTATCGCCCGAAGTATTGAACGAGGTGCCATACGAGAAGTGGAAAGAAGCCTCCGGCGTCGGCTGATACAGCACACCGCCACGCTTGCTCCACAACTTGTCGTGACGCCCCATGTCGCCGGTGATGGCACCTGTATTGGCATTCGCCGTGGAGTAGCTGCGATAGTTGCCATCCAGATAGTCGAAACGCAAGCCACCCAGCAGCTTCCAGTGCTCGGCCACCTGCACCAGATCCTGGAAGTAGGCGCCCGCCGAGGTAACATCGAATTCACCCGAGCGGCGCACCTGACGCTTGCTCTCATCCACGCCGCCCGTGCCATCTTCGTCGCCAACCGTGGTGTTGGTTTTGTTCAAGGAGGTATCCGTAACGACACCGTAGGTCGTACGAAATTCATGGTTGAAATCCACGCCGGTAGTCACGGCATGATTCAGTCCTAACCACTTGAACTTGTCGGTGTAATCGCTCTGCAGCACCTGATTATCGAGGTCCTGAATCTTGTTGTTGACCCCACGATTCAGCACCGTCGCATCGCTGATCGACTGCTCGGTCGCCGCCACACCACCGGGCTGCGAAGCAGCATTGCCCCAGCGCACCGTGCTGGCGCGCTGATCGCGCTTGTACGTGCCAGTGCGGAAGGAGGTCTTGAGCTGACTATCCCCGCCAAAACGGTGGGTGTGGCTCAGCGTGCCACTCACCACATCGCTGTTGGCATAGTCGCTATCAACGCCGTAATAGGATGCGGGGTCCTTGTCGATCATCGTCCGGTCCGACGTCGCACTGTTTGGCGCCAGCCAGGGCAGACCGTAGTTGATGCCATTGCGATTTTTCAGGTAATACAGACCGACTTCAAATTCATCACGCTGACCGATGCCATAGCGGAAATTGCCGGCCACACCTTCCTTGTCGATGGAGGCGCCAGAGCCGTTATTGTCGGCCAGGGTTTTCATGCCGGTCAGGCGCAGCGCGGAATCCTGGCCTGTCACGAAATTCAGGTCGGTTTCCATGCGCTTGTAGTTGCCGGTACCGTAGGTCAGATCAACTTCGTTCTGATCCAGCAGGAAAGCCTGCTTGCTGACCTGATTCACCACACCGCCGGTGGAGCCACGACCGAAGAGCATCGAGGCCGAACCACGCAACACTTCGAGGCGATCGTAGTTGAAGGTATCGCGCTCATAGATGGCCGGGTCGCGCAGGCCGTCGACGAAAATGTCGCCCGTGCCCTGCAGTGAGAATCCACGCAGACGGATGTCTTCCTCGCCACCCTCGGCGGCCAGGAAGGTCACGCCAGAAGTCATGTGCAGCGTGTCTTTCAGCGTATCCAGATTGCGATCGTCGATAAGCTTCTCGGTCACCACCGTTACCGACTGCGGAATGTCGCGTAGCGCCTGCTTGCCCTTGCCGATGGTGCTGGTCACGGCCTGATAGCTGCCCTTGGCTTCCACTTCCTGCGGCACGCCGTCGGCACTGACGCGCACCGTCGCGAGGGTTTTTTCATCTTTTTTCTCGTCTTTGGCGGCGGTCTGGGCTTGTGCGGGCTGCATCAGCAGCAGTGAGGCAAGCGCAAGGTGAACGGCCACACTCAGCCGCGAGAGACCAAGAACAGGCGGGACGGTGCGGGCAGAAAAGTTTGCGGGCATCAGAAAAACTCCGGGGTTGGTGCCGGGCGGTCACTGCGCACGCCATTAGGGCGGCAGCTAGCCAAGCTTATTGTCAGGCGAACAAGAACCATTCGCAAATACGAACAGTTCTCATTAAACATTGATTTGCAAAAACTGACAATGCTTTACAGGAAAATTTTTCACGACCCCGCCCGCTACTCCGCCGCGGCTCTTCCTTGAAACGGCCATTGCCGCTCCAACAACGACCTCTCGCGAATTTTGGTCAAACCAAAAAAGACCAAAAAGCAGAACGCCGCCCGCCGCCCGCCGCCACACCACACCACACCACACTGTCGGAGCGAGGATCACATCGCGATAGTCGGCAATCGCGATGTGAACCTCGCTCCGACAATGAGCCCCGCTATGTGCGGCTGGCAGCATTTTGCAGGAATTGCCTCTGGCCGCGAGCGCTCGCGGCCAGAGGCAATTCCTACAACGACTCCTACCCCAAGAGCCGCTCTGGCATTGTCTTTACAGGCAGATGTGCCGAACAGCCAATCAGGGCGCGGCTAATCAGGCAGGCAGACTGAAGACGTCCGCTCGGAGCGGATCTTCAGGCAGGACTGCTCTCAGGCGTGGGGAAAGGTTACGACGTGATCAACATCCAGGCGGATGCCGATGCGCTGGCCGATGGCGTGATCGTGGTGGCTGGGCACCAACGAGAGCACCTCGACGCCACTGGGCAGGCGCAGGGTGTACAGGATTTCGGCGCCCTTGAAAGCCTTGCGCGCCACCTGGGCCTGCAGCGGACTGGCATCGTCGTGCACGATATCGTCCGGGCGCAGCAGCACATCCACCTCGCACTCGGTCGAGCCGTGACAGCACTCCACCGGCACGTTCGAATTCAGCCGGCCGAGCTCGATTTCCACCGTCGCCGGATCGCGCACCACCCCGCGCACGATGACGCCCTGGCCGACAAAATCCGCCACGAAACGATTCACCGGGCGGTGATACAGCTGCCAGCCGCTGCCCCACTGCTGAATGCGGCCCGCATGCATCACGCCGATTTCGTCCGCCATGGCGAAGGCTTCGTGCTGATCATGGGTAACCAGAATGGCGGCGGTGCCGGCGGCCTTGAGGATGTCGCGCACCTCCAGCGACAGGCGCTCGCGCATCTCGGTGTCGAGATTGGAGAAGGGCTCGTCCAGCAAGACCAGCGCCGGGTGCGGCGCCAGCGCGCGGGCCAGAGCCACGCGCTGCTGCTGCCCACCGGAGAGTTCATGCGGATACTTCTGCGCCTCGCCCGCCAGCCCGACCAGCGCCAGCATCTCCGCAACGCGGGCGGGGCGGGCGGCTTTGGCCAGGGCAAAGCCCACATTCGCCGCTACCGTCAGATGCGGAAACAGCGCGTAGTCCTGAAACACCATGCCGATGCCGCGTGCCTCGGGCACTACATGCTGCGTGGCGCTGCCGATCAGGCGGCCTTCGAAGCGGATCTGGCCGGCCAGCAAGTGCTCGAAACCGGCAATCGCCCGCAGCACCGTGGTCTTGCCGCAGCCCGATGGGCCGAGCAGACAGGCGATATTCCCGGGCACCAGCTCGAAACTCAGGCCGTGCACGACCTCCTGCGTGCCATAGGCCAAGCGCAAGTCCTGAGCGGATAGAACGGGAGCGGGATGAGTCATGCCGGCAGCTTTGACGAAACTTGTAGATGAGAATGATTATAATCTGGCGAGCACGCCAAAGTCCGAAACCATCTTGATCGCTTCCAGGCTCTGCACGGGTGCACAAGACCGGACACTTCAGCGCCCGCCGTTTCACCCGCTACGCACACAACCCGGCGCAAAGCGCTACAAACCGCCATAAACCACATTCCCACGCAGAGCGGGGGAACGATCAAAACCATGCCGCCCTCCACCGCCTTAAGTCCCATCTCCCAGCTGCGCCAAGCCTTCAGCCCACTCACCCTGGCCGGTTGCGTGTTCGCCTTGCTGCTGGCTGTGCCGGTGCTGGTGGTCGCCGGCAGCCTCCTCGTCGGCGGCACGGGCGAGACCTGGGCGCATCTGGCTGACACCGTACTGGCGGAATTCATCCTCAATACCCTGATCATGGTGCTGGGTGTGGGCCTGGGCGTGGCGCTGCTGGGCGTGGCCTGCGCCTGGCTCACCACCATGACCGAGTTCCCCGGCCGGCGCTTTTTCGAGTGGGCGCTGGTACTGCCGATGGCCATGCCGGCCTATGTGCTGGCCTACGTCTACACGGACTTCCTGCAGTTCGTCGGCCCGCTGCAAACCGGCCTGCGCGAATTCTTCGGCTGGAGCCGCGCCGATTACTGGTTTCCCGATGTGCGCAGCGTGGGCGGCGCCTGCGTGATGTTCAGTCTGGTGCTATATCCTTACGTTTACATGCTGGCCCGCGCCGCCTTTCTGGAACGCGCTGGCAGCCTCACCGAAGCCGGGCGCGCCGCCGGCCTCGACCCCTGGGCCTGCTTCTGGCGCATCTCGCTGCCACTGGCGCGCCCCGCGATCATCGCCGGCGTGAGTCTGGCGCTGATGGAAACCCTGGCCGATTTCGGCACCGTGTCCTACTTCGCGGTGCAGACCTTCACCACCGGCATCTTCCGTGCCTGGTTCTCGCTCGGCGATCGCCTGGCCGCCGCGCAGCTGGCAGCGGCCCTCTTGGGCTGTGTGGCCCTGATCTTGTTGCTGGAGAAAGCTTCGCGCGGACGTGCCCGCCACAGCGCCGGCCCGCGCGCCCGTCCGGGCAAGCGTGCTGTACTGCGAGGCTGGGCAGCCCTCGGCGCGATTGCCGCCTGCACAGGCCCGCTGCTGGCGGGTTTCGGGCTGCCGGCTGGGCTGCTGCTGCGCATGGCCTTCAAGGACGGCGACAGCCAGCTCGGCAGCCGCTATCTGGAACTGGTGCATAACAGCGTGCTGCTGGCGGCCGTTACCGCCCTCTGCGCGGTGCTGCTGGCGGTATTGCTGGGCTATGCCGCGCGGCTCGCGCGCTCGCGCATTCCGGCCGTGCTCAATCGTCTGGTCGGACTGGGCTACGCCCTGCCCGGCTCGGTGATTGCCGTCGGCGTGCTGATCCCGATGACGCGCCTCGACCAATGGCTGGCCAGCGCCATTCAGCAAGTCACCGGCCACAGCCCCGGCCTGCTCCTCACCGGCGGCATTGCCGCGCTGGTCTACGCCTATCTGGTGCGCTATCTCACCGTCGCGCTCGGCACCGTCGAATCCGGCCTCGCGCGCATCACGCCGTCGATGGACGAAGCCGCGCGCAGCCTCGGCCAAGGCCGCAGCGCCACCCTGCGCCGGGTGCACTGGCCGCTGTTGCGCGGCAGCCTGCTCACCGCCGGCCTGCTGGTGTTTGTGGACGTGATGAAGGAACTGCCCGCCACCCTGGTGATGCGCCCCTTCAACTTCGATACGCTGGCCACGCAGGCCTACACATTGGCCAGTGACGAGCGCCTGAGTGAGGCCGCCACCGCCTCGCTGGCCATCGTCCTGGCCGGGCTGCTGCCGGTGATTTTGCTGTCCAGAAGGATCAGCAGGGCAAGGTAAGCATCAAACGTAGGGGGCAATAACCGAAGGGCATTTCACCGGATGCCATGCGGTGGCACGCTTGGCCCATGCCTGACTATCTGCGCGCCTGGAGCCCTGGTGGTACTTTTTTCTTCACCGTGAATTTGCTGCGACGGAAATCATCCGGTGCAATGCCCTTCGGTTATTGCACCCTACAGGCTACGTGCGTATCAACCCGGTGAAGCATGACGTGGTACGGCGTGTAGCAGATTGGCCACATTCCACGTTTCATCCCCTGGTGCAGGCAGGTGTTTATCCGGCGGATTGGGCGGGGGATGGCGAAGGACATGCGCAACACCCGGCGGTTGAGAACATCCGGTGATCCGGTGCAATGCCCTTCGGTTATTGCACCCTACGGACCTGCCATCGGCCATGTACTGCCGTTGCAAGGCCGGCTGAGTGTTTACTCGGAATGCTGAGCGCAGGTATAAATGGCGACGCATCCGAAAGGTGAAAATCAAATGGCACTGAATCTCAAAGAAGTTGATGGCGTGGCAATCAAAGCCAAACACAAAGCCAGCTGCCATTGTGGCGGGGTTGAGTTTGAGCTCGACTTACCTGATGGCCTCATTGATGTGCGGCGCTGTGATTGCTCCCTGTGTCGCCGTCGAGGTGCGATTGCAGCCTCGATTCCGCTATCAGGCATAAGCATAGTCAAAGGGGCTGAGCTTCTTAGCCTTTATCAATTCAACACAAAGACCGCGAAACACTATTTTTGCAAAGTGTGCGGCATCTATACGCACCACCAGCGAAGATCAAACCCAAGTCAATACGGCTTTAACGTCGCTTGTCTCGAGGGGATCAACCCACTCAAAATATCTGGCATCACGACATACGATGGGGTGAATCACCCTGCTGATAAAAAGTCGTAATTCAACAGGCCGAGTGGTGCGCATTGCGCACTACTAACAACCAACCAACAAAAAGCCCCGCACGCAGCGGGGCTTTTTGTTGGGCGACATAGCTCAGCGCCAGCCAGCCCGGTCGAAGATCTTCTGCGCGGCAATCGCGCCCTTGGAGGTCTTGCCGATCTCCAGGGTGTCGGCCTTGAAGGGGCCGAGGCGTTCCAGCGCGGGGTTCTTGATCTTCAGGCCTGTCACCACCGGCCATTCGTTGTTGCCATCGGCGAAGTAAATCTGGGCTTCGTCGGAGGCCAGGTATTCGAGGAACTTGACCGCAGCTTCCTTGTGCGGGGCGGTCTTGAGCATGCCGCCGCCGGAAATGTTGATGTGCGTGCCCCAGCTTTGCTGGTTGGGCCACACGACGTTGATGGCTTCGATGGCCTTGCGGTCATCCGCGGCGGTGCTGCGCATCATGCGCGCCACGTAATAGGAATTGACCAGCGCCACGCCGCATTCGCCAGCGGCCACGGCCTTGATCTGGTCGGTGTCGCCGCCCTTGGGTGCGCGGGCGAAGTTGGCGACCAGGCCCTTGGCCCAGGCTTCGGTTTTGGCCTCGCCCTCATGCGCGATGATGGCGGCGCCGAGCGACAGGTTGTAGGGGTGCATGCCGCCGCGCACGCAGATCTGGCCCTTGAGTTTGGGGTCGGCGAGCTGTTCGTAGCTCTGCACGTCGGCGGCCTTGATCGCCAGCTTGTTGTGCACGATCACGCGGGCACGGGTCGAAAACGCAAACCACTCGCCGGTGCGCAGGTGGGCGGGGATGCGGCTGTCCAGCACTTTGGATTTGACCTCGGCGAACAGGCCCAGCTCGTCAGCCTTGGCCAGACGCGTGGCGTCCACGGTGATGAAGACGTCAGCCGGGCTGTTGGCGCCTTCGTTCTTGATGCGTTCGAGCAGCGCGTCTTCCTGGGCTTCGATGCGGTTGATCTTGATACCGGTGGCCTTCTCGAAATTCTTGTAGAGGGCTTCGTCGGTCTGGTAGTGGCGGGCCGAGTAAAGATTCAGCTCGGTGTCGGCGGCGCTGGCCAGGGTGCTGGTCAGGATGCAGACAGACAGGCTCAGGGCGGCGGCAAGATGGCGATGTTGCATGAGGACTCCACGGTTCAGGTCGGAACGAAAAGGGCTGTCAGGATTATTGCTGCAATCAAAGTCAATTGCAAATGATTCCTGTTTGCGTAAATACGTCTTTATACCAAGCCCTGCCTGAAGAGCCGCTCCCGGCTTGCCTGTGCAGGCATGCAGGCTGCACAGGCAATGTGGGGGCGGATCTCCGGGCAGGCTTCACGCAGCCATTCGCCTCGGTATTGCGCGACAATACGGCCCATGTCCGCCGCCAATCTAGCCCGCCTGATCCTCCTCGCCGCCATCTGGGGCGCCTCTTTCCTGTTTCTGCGCCTAGGCGTGCCGGTGTTCGGCCCCGGCAAGCTGATCGTGCTGCGCGTCGGGCTGGCGGCGCTGTTTCTGAGCGGCGTGGCGCTGACCTTGCAGCGCTCGCTGGATTGGCGCAAGAACTGGCGGCATTTCCTGTTCATGGGCGCCTTCAATTCCGGCTTGCCCTTCCTGCTCTACGCCTTTGCTGCGCAGACGCTGAACGCCTCCCTGCTGTCGATTACCAATGCCGCCACGCCGATCTTCGGGGCGGTGGTGGCGGCAATCTGGTTGCGTACGCCGCTGACGCGCAGCGCGCTGATCGGGCTGGCGCTGGGCTTTGGCGGAGTGATGCTGATCGTCGGCACGAATGTGGGCACCGCTGGCGATGGCGCCTGGCTGGCCGCGCTGGCGGCTCTGTGTGCGCCGTTGTGCTACGCGCTGGCCACCAGTTATACGAAAAAATACGCCAGTCAGATCGCCTCGTTTGATCAGGCGCACGGCAGCCTGTGGGCGGCGAGCCTGGTGGTCTTGCCGCTGGCGCTGCTGACGCCGGCACGGCAGGTGCCACAACTGTCGGACTGGCTGGCGGTGGGCGCGCTGGCGCTGTTGTGTACGGGCTGGGCCTATCTGATTTTCTTCCGCTTGATCCGCGAAATCGGCCCGGCGCGCACGCTGACGGTGACCTTCCTGATTCCGGTTTTCGGCGTACTGTGGGGCGCGGTTTTCCTGCACGAGACGATCACGCCGAGCATGCTCATCGGCGGCGCCATCGTGCTGCTGGGCACGGCATTGGCCAATGGCCTGATCAAGCCCGGACGCGATCGGGCCGGTCGGTGATCACGCTGTCGACGCCCCAGCCGAATAATTCGGCAGCGCGCAGCGGATCGTCCTCGGTATACACGGCCAGCGCGTAGCCGGCAGCCTTGATGGCGCGGGCATCCTCGGCGCTCAGGAATGTGCTGTTGGTGTGCACGGCGATCACGCCCAGTTGCGCGCAGCGGTCCTGCCAGTCCGGAGGAATCTCATCGACCAGCAGGGCGAGTGGCTGGAGAGGCGCTTCCAGCCTGGCTGCGCGCAAGGCATCCTCGGAGAATGAGGACAGGAGCGGATATTCAGGCATATCCACGTAGAAATCCCGTACGAAGCGGCTGACCACGCGACCGGTTTCGGCCTCAAATGCCGCTGCGGGTTTGATCTCGATATTGGCGGCCAGCCCCAAGGCCTGGCAAGTCGCCAGTGCCTGAAGCAGCGTTGGCAGGCGCTCACCCGCAAACGCGGGGTGATGCCAGGCGCCGGCATCCAGCGCGGCCAAGGTGGCATCCGGGCTGTCACACACGCGCCCCGTACCATTGCTGGTGCGTTCCAGGGTTTCATCGTGAATCAGCCAAGGGCTGCCCTCGGCCGAGAGCATCACGTCAAACTCGACACCCCGGCAGCCGAGCTGTGCCGCAATGGTCAGCCCGGCGAGGGTATTTTCCGGCGCCAGCGCACCACCGCAGCGGTGCGCGATGACGCGTGGATAAGGCCAGATTTTCAATTCATGCGGCCGCTGCGGATACGCGCGACAGCATCATCGAGACCTTGCTTGGACGGTTTCTTGTCAGCAAAGATGGCTTCGATTTCCTCCGCCAGCACCCGGCGCACACCGGCGCGATGGCCATAGCTACTCGCCGCCGAGAATGCGCTGGTTGGCTTGAAAGTCAGCTGATCGATGGCCACGCGCTGGGCCAGCAATTCATCCTTGAGCAGTTTGCTCGACTGGGTCGCAACCAGGCCGGCCGAGCTGAGCGGCAGATAGCCAGCGTTCACTTGCCAATCAACCTGGTTCTGCGGGGTCAGCCAGAAACGCACGAAGGAAGCGGCAAGCTTGTATTCCAGCGCACTGCGGCCACTCGCCACCCACAGCGCCGGGCCATCCGCCCAGGTGTGTTGCGGCGCACCGTAGGCATCGTCGTGGTAGGGATAGCTGCTCACACCGATCGGGAAAGCGGAGCTGCGCACGAGGCTCGGAAAAGCGGCCGACGGCCCTACCAGCACGGCACACTCACCACTGGTGAAATGATCTTCACCCTCGCCGGCACGACCGAAATAATGCAGATAACGCGACTTGTACCAGGTGCTCATCTTGGCTATGTGTTTCACCTGAACCAGGCCATTGACGGCGATCTGCTCGTTTTTACCAGCCCCCACCACAAAGGCCTGATTGTTCCAGGCGCTGGCGTTTTCGAGCAGGGTAGACACCGGCTGCGACACCGTCATCGGGCAGGCCACGCCACTTTGATTGAGCTTGCCGAGCACGTCCTGCCACTCGTTCCAGTTCTTCGGCAGGGTGCTCATGTCGGCACCGGCCTTACGCAGAGCATCCTTGTTGAAAAACACCACCGGACTGGACAAGCCCACCGGCAGTGCCTGCACCTTGCCAGCGGAATCAAGCATGGAAGGAACCAGGTAACGCGGCACTGGCAGCGTCTGCATCGGCTCGCCAGCGTCCTTCATGACTTGCCACAGCGGCTTGAAGCGCCGGGAGGCAAGCAGAGCGGCCTCGTCATCGGCATCCGCGATGATCGTCAATTGCGCCTGCGCACCCTGGCCCACCGAGCGATCGGTCAGGGTAATACGGCCGAATTTGCTCTGCGCATTGAAACGCTCAACCAGTGCAGCCAGTTCGATGCCCTTGTCGGCACCGAGTTGCGAGCTGAGTTCGATACTCAGATTGGAGGTGATTGGCGCTGTGGCAGCGGCTTTTTTAGCCGGGGCTGCCAAGGCCGGGATGGCGATAAAAATCAGGGAAAGCAGCAAGCCCTGGCCTGCACGGGAAACTTTTTTAGACATCAAGAACTCCTGAAACAACGCGAGCGGAACCGGGATTATAGGCACTCAAGGCGCATGCGCTGCGCGTACCCGCCGGGCCCTGCGCCCGGAGTGACCAACGGTTTCATTGCCGAATTCAAGCTGCTGCGGCAAGTGTCGTTAAAAACTGTATCTCGCTACCGCGCCCACGATCATGAAAGCTCCTGCCCTGCTCCTTCTGCCCTTGCTGCTGTGCGCGCTCAGCGCCTGCGAACAACTGGGCATTGAAGATCCCGCCAAACTGGCAGAAGCCAAAGATGCCGAGGGCAAAGCCATCGGCAGTGCCTGCCGCCACTCGGGCCGCGCCCTGGAGGACTGCTATGAACTGAACAAAGGGGCGCTCAAAGCCTCGGTCTTCGCGGGCTGGAAAGACATGAACGACTACATGGCGGAAAACAAGATCGACAGCGTCAAACCCGAAGTCCCTGCAAGCAAACCGAGCAAACCAGCCGAAGACGAAGCTGATGCAGAAGAGGCCCCGGCGGCCAAAACCACGGCCCGCAAGCGCGCCGTCAAGGCCGACTCAGGTGCCCACTGAATTCGCAAGCGGGGCATTCAGCCAGCGAAGCAAATCCTCGAAAGCCATCGGCCGAGCAAACCCGTAGCCTTGCACCACGGAGCAGCCCTCATGACTCAGCCAATCGATCACTTCCCGGGTTTCGGCGCCCTCGGCCACGACATTGAGCCCCAAGCCGCCGCCCAGAGCGACGATGCTGCGCACGATGGCGGCGTCGCGTGGATTACCGATTACATCAGTAATGAAGCAGCGGTCGATCTTGACCTCATCTACTGGCAGCTCGCGCAGATACGCGAGTGATGAATAGCCGGTGCCGAAATCGTCCAGAGAAATCCGGCAGCCCAAGACGCGCAGCGCATCAAACACGGCACGGGCACGTTGCGGCCGGACGATCAGGATCGTTTCCGTCACCTCGATCACCAACTGGGCTGGACTGACGCCCCAGGTGTGAGTCAGCTGCACTACGCGCTCGGGCAGATCCACGTCGTAAAAATCAGTCGCGGTCAGATTGATCGCCACGCGCAGAGAATGCCCGGCCTGCGTCAGCGCCGCCAGCACGCGGCAAGCCTCGGCAATCAGCCAGTCGCACAATCGCGGCAGCAGGCCCAGACGCTCAGCCATGGCAATCAGACGCGGCGGCGCAATCCACTCGCCGGCCGCGCTGCGCCAACGCAACAAGGCCTCGACGGCGATACAGGCTTCATCGTGCAAACGCACCTGCGGCTGGTAATGCAGCAAGAGCGCATTAGTCTGCAAAGCCCGCGCGAATTCCAGCCCCAGCGCCTGATCGTCACACGCCTCGCCCGAAGCCGCTTCAGACAAGAGAAAAGCCTCGCCCTGCGCACGCGCCTGCGCCAGCGCCGTGCGCGCCGCGGCCAGCAACGCCGGGGCTGACTGAGCGCGCTCGGGCGCCAGCGCCGCGCCCACGCAGATCGCGCTCTGCTGCGCGCCAAAGTGCTGCGCCAGCACGCCCGCACAAGCGCTTGACAGCGCCTGCGCGGCCAGCGGCAATTGCGCGGCCGAATGCACGCCGGGCATCAGCAACAGCCAGTCGCGCGTGGAGACTTGCAACAACCAGTCCGCCGGGCGCAAGCGCGCCGCCACGGCTTGCGCCAGTTCGACTTGCCACTGGCGGTGCGCCGAACAGGGCAATTCCAGGAATTCCGGCAGGCCGAGCATGAGCACGCCGGTTTGCGCACCCGGCTCGGCTGCGCGCAGGATTTCTTCCAGCGCAGCCAAGGAATCGCTGCCTAGATTGCTTTGACGCAGCAATTCGCAGGCTCGCCCCGCGGCATGCAGCGCCCATTGCTGTGCGACGGCCAGGCTTTGAGGCGCCACCGCAGCACGCGCGAGTTCCGCCAACCAGGCTTGCAAACCCTGCGCAGCAAGCGCGGCCGGTGCGCCACCGAGCAGGGCCACCCGCCAGGCACGCTCGAAATCCGTCAGCCCACGCGCGCCAGCTCCGCTCAAGCCGGCAATGGCGTCAGACAGGGGCTGCAAGTCAAGCTCGCCTGCCTCACCAAGCTCCACCTGCATGGACCGAAGAACCGCACCGGACATGGCCTGCAGGGCAGCACCCTCCGAGATAGACTCCAGCAAAGGGTCTTCAGCACTATCTGGACAAGAGGCAAGCCCAGAGCGGCTCATACGAGATAGAACTCCTGCGGATCAATCCCGTACGCATCGGGCGGCAAACCGCGCAGGATACTGTAGGGGCTGCCATCTGCAGCCAACGGTTCATACAACAGATCCAGCATTTGCGGATAAGCCAGCGCAGCCTTGTCGGCCTGCAGCAAAACCATGACGCGCGGTTTGAGCCGGCGCACACGGTTCTGCGCCACCACCACGCCGACCTCGCCGGTATGCAGTTCGACCAGCGCACCAATCGGATAAAGCCCGACACACTGCACGAACTGGTCCAGTACATGCGCGCTGAAATGCAGCTCGCGCGTTTTGAGCAGGATTTCCAGCGCCTTCTGGCTGGACAAGGTCGGCGCATACTGGCGCTGGCGGATCATGGCGCAATAACAATCCACAATGCCGGCCATCTCGCCATACAGACCAATCGCATCGCCACTCAAACCATTCGGATAGCCGCTGCCATCGCGCCGTTCGTGATGCCGGCTAACCACCGCGAGCAATTGCGGATCGGGCTGACTGCATTCGTGCAGGATGGCGATGGAGTGATCAACGTGGCGCCGATACTCCTCAAACTCGCGCTCGCTGAGCTCACCCTCCTTGTTCTGCAGGTCTTCCGGCAAATGCAGACGCCCGACGTCCAGCACCAGCCCCGCCATGCCGAGCAACTGCAACTCGGCTTCACGCATGCCCAAGCTGTTGCCGAACACCATCAGGTGCACGCTGGCGTCCAGTGCACGCTGATAAGCGTGTTCGCTGCCCACCCGCAAGCGCGCCATCCACATCAGCGCATCCGGATTACGCATCACGCTGCGCACCATGTCGTGCACGGCGACTTCCGCCTGATGCAGATCGACGGCAGAACCTGCCTTGATGTCGCGCAAAACCTGCTCCACCGCGCGTTCGGCCGCATCAAAAGCAGGCGCGCTGGCCAGCAGCTCCAGCTCCAGCGGCACATCGCCGCCATCGGCCGCCAAGGCCCGCGCCTCGCGCCCGGCGCCCAGCAACTCCATCTGGATATCGTCGGCATCACCGCTCCCACGACGGCGCAGGCGACGCAAAAAAGCCATGAAATCGAGGCGGGCGCGCTGCACTTCCTCTTGCACGAAGGCCGGCAAATACTTATGCACGCGCCGCGATGCCGGCTTGCGCACGGCAAACTCAACGCCGACCGAACGCAAGGGATCAACCCGCACGAAGCTGCACAGCTCTCGCAACAGGACGATTTGCCGGCGCTCCTCAATCAGAAAACCTTGCAACAGAAAAGGTGTGCCCAGCCAGGGGCGATCCAGATCGGCGACAAACATGCCACAGCACAAATCGTCAGTAGCAACGATCTGCATGGCTGAAACACCTGGATTTTCTGGATTCATTCGTTGGTTATCGGCAATTGCAGCTAGTTCTCAATCCTACACAAAAGAACGCCCCGCAAACCATGGCCCTGAGGGCAAACACAAACGATAACGGCCTTGCGGGGCAATTTGCCCCAAAGCGGCGGAATTGGGGCAATTCTTCAGCCCTGTTTCCAGCCTGCCCTTGCCAGCCATCGGGCATGCTTCTAACTTGAAGAAATCACGGCGGCACGAGGGCAAAAACATGTCGGCAATCATCAGCATCATCGGCGCCAAGGGCGGCACCGGAAAAACCACCCTCTCGCACCTGCTGTGCCACGGGCTGGGTTTGCTCGGCAAACGTGCCGTCTGCGTGATGACCGATGACTGCCGCGAAATGCCGCCACACGGCAGCCAGCCTTACGTTTTCGCGGATGGGCGCAATGCTCAGGCGCGCACCCAGATCATCGCCACCCTGCGTGAACGCACTGGCTGGATCGGCGTAATTGATGGTGGCGCCAATCGTATCGAAACGGATTCAGAGCTGTATCAGGCAGCAGATCTGGTGTTGCTGCCATTTCGGGACTCACAGGAAGACCTGCGCGTGATGTACCGGGATCTGGAGCGCCTGCCGCGCGCCCTCGCCCTGCCCTCGCAATGGCCCAGCAACCCCTGGCAATACCAGGCCGCGCTGCGCCTCCTCGAGTCGGTGCCGGCAGAGCTGCAGAGCCGGATACTGGCGCCGGTCTTCGCGGTTTCCTCATCCAAACTGCTGCTGCAAACCCCGCAACCGGAGAGTTTGCCCACGCCGGTCAATAAACTCAGCCGCGCCTTCGCCCGCTACACATTGCAACTGCTCGAGCACGGAGTGGCCAGCGTTAGCGCTCCACAAACCGCGCTCGGCGCATCCCGCCGCATGCAAAACCTGATTGATACGCGCGCAGCGCAGGCTTGCCACACAACGTAATTACATGGCGCCGCGAGCGATCAAGCGAAGGATTCATGGGGCAGTGGGCAAGGCTGGTAACATGCGCCTCTGCCATATTGCTGTGAACCACCACGATGTCTGCTACCGCCAAGGGCTTGATCCTCCTGTGCCGCCCCGGTTTTGAACCTGAATGCTCCGCTGAAGCTGATGTGTTGGCCAAACGCGCCGGCATCAGCGGCAAGCCGCGCACCGAAACCAACTCGGGCTGCGTCCATTACGTTTTTGACGAGATTTTTGACTGGAAGCTGGCGCAAGACGCCACCCCCTTCCACGCCCTGGTGTTCGCGCGTCAGCGCAGCGTGTGGGTCGAACGCCTCTCCGACCTGCCCACCGAAGACCGCGCCACGCCGCTGATCGAGGCTATTGAAGCGCTGGGTGTACAGATCGGACGCATCGAAGCGGAAACAGCCGACACCAACGAAGCCAAGACCTTGGGTGGCTTCCTCAAACGCTTCATCCCGCACATCGAACGGGCGCTCAGCGCGCGCCGCATCCTGCGCAACAAAGCCGACCTGCCGACGCTGCACCTGTACTTCAAGGACTCCAGCCAGATTGATCTGGGCCTTTCCGATCCCGGCAACGCCTCACCTTGGCCAATGGGCATCGCCCGCCTGCGCATGCCGCGCAACGCACCGAGCCGCTCGACCCTGAAGCTGGCCGAAGCCTTCGACGCTCTGATGACCGAGGATGAGCGCGTGCAAAGCCTGCGCGCCGGTCTCTATGCCGTCGATCTGGGCGCTGCGCCAGGCGGCTGGAGCTTCCAGTTTGCCGAGCGCGGCCTGCATGTCTTCGCCGTCGATAACGGTCCGCTGGCCGATGCTCTGATCCAGACCGGCATGGTCGAACATGTGAAAGCCGACGGTTTCAACTGGCGCGCACCGCGCAAACAAGTTGAATGGCTGGTCTGCGATATGGTCGAGCAACCAGGTCGCATCGCTCAGCTGGTCGCCGACTGGGTCGCCACCGGACGCTGCAAGCGAGCCATCTTCAATCTCAAATTGCCCATGAAAAAGCGCTTCGACGAACTCAAGCGCTGCCGCCAGCTCATCGATTCGCGCTTCAAGGTGCACGGTGACAGTTACGTGCTGCGCATCCGCCAGCTCTATCACGACCGCGAAGAAGTCACGGCCTATCTGGCCAAGATCCACCCGCACACCCTGCCGTCGGACAAGCAATCCGGCCGATAAATCCCAGAGACGGTTATACTGTCTTGTTTTCCTTCAATAAATTCCGCGCAGCCCAAAGCTCGCGGCACACGCCAAACACATGAGTTTTGCTGAACTGGGGCTAAGCCCCGAACTGTTGCGCGCCGTCACCGAAGCCGGCTACACCGAGCCCACGCCCATTCAGGCGCAGGCCATTCCGGTCATTCTGGCCGGCAAGGACATCATGGGCGGCGCCCAGACCGGCACCGGCAAGACGGCAGGCTTCACGCTGCCGCTGCTGCAGCGCCTGCTGCCCTACGCCAGCGCCAGCACCTCGCCCGCCAAACATCCGGTCCGCGCCCTGATCATCGCACCAACCCGCGAACTGGCCGTGCAGGTACACCAGTCGGTCGTAACCTACAGCAAATACGTTCCGCTGCGCTCCACCTGCATCTACGGTGGTGTGGACATGAAGGCGCAGGTTGCCGAACTCAAGCGTGGCATCGAGATCGTCGTCGCCACGCCGGGTCGCCTGCTGGATCACGTCGAACAAAAAACCATCCTGCTGCAGAACGTCGAATTCCTGATCCTCGACGAAGCCGACCGCATGCTGGACATGGGCTTCATTCCGGACATCCGCCGCATCCTCAATCTGCTGCCGGCTCAACGCCAGAGCCTGCTGTTCTCGGCGACCTTCTCGGACGAAATCAAGAAACTCGCCGACAGCATGCTGCGCGCACCGCAACTGATAGAAGTCGCCCGCCGCAATGCCGTATCGGAAAACATCCGCCATTTGGTTCACCCGGTTTCCAGTCATGTGAAGCGCGACCTGCTCGCCGACCTGCTGAATGCCGGCGCCGATGGTCTGGGCCAGACTCTGGTTTTCGTGAACACCAAATTTGGCTGTGCCCGCCTGGCCCTGCACCTGAAAAAAGAAGGTATCTCGGCTGACGCCATCCACGGCGACAAGAGCCAACTGGAGCGCTCTGCCGCACTGGAAGCTTTCAAATCCGGCGCCATCCGCGTACTGGTCGCGACCGACGTGGCCGCGCGCGGTCTGGACGTGGATGACCTGCCCTATGTCGTGAATTTCGAAATCCCCGGTACGCCGGAAGATTACGTGCACCGCATCGGCCGTACCGGTCGCGCCGGCAAGCTGGGCGCTGCGGTTTCGCTGGTTGCACCGGAAGAGAACTACAAGCTGGCGGCCATCGAAAAACTCATCAAATTCAAGATCCCGCAAGAGCTGGTCACCGGCTATGGCCCGGAAACATCGGTCGATGACCTGCGCCGCTTCCGCAACACCCATAACCGGCCCAAGCGCCAGGTTGATGCCGACGGTTTCGATTTCAACCGTCCCTACGCCAGCGCAGACGAACTCAAGCCGGCAGCTCGCCCCCAGTCGAGGCCATCGCAATCCAGTCGCCCCCCAGCACGGCCAGCGGCCAAGCGCCAGATCGCGGCTGACGGTTTCGACTTCAGCGCACCTTACGCCAGCAACAAAGCGCCAGAGGCGCCCAAGGCAGCTGGCGAAACGCCAACCGAGAGCAAGCGGCCGCGCACCACCGCCTTCCTGCTTGGCGGTGCGCGTAAAGCGGACTGAATTTGCTGAGGCTGAACGTAAAAGAGCGCCGGAATCGGCGCTCTTTTACGTTCAGTGACCTGCATAAGCTTACTTTGCGGCAGGCACCACACCCTTGACCGTAGCCCCCGCCTTGATGCCCTTGGCCTTGAACCAACCCTGATTCATTTCCAGCGCATAGCGAATCGGCTTGGCTGCGCAATGGCTGGTCTCATTCATGGGCTGCATGTCAGCCAGATTGACGATCTGGCCAGCTTCGTCGATGAAGGCAATCGACAAGGGCAGCAAAGTGTTTTTCATCCAGAAACAATAGGTCTGAGGCTGCTCGAAGACGAAGAGCATGCCGGCCTGCTGCGGCATGCTCTTGCGGTTCATCAGCCCGAGCTCACGTGCCGGTTGGGTCGCGGCCACCTCGGCCTGGATCCGGTACATGCCAATCGACAGATCGACCGTCTTGGGCGTCTGTGCAATTACGGAGAACGAAAAGGCGGTCAGCACGACAGCCTGCACACTGCGGAATTTCATGAAAAGCTTTCTGCTTGGAGTTGCCCGGATTCTACCGGGCAATCCTGTCCGGCATCTGAAGCGGCTGAGGAAGTGTTGCTCAGGCGAGACGCCACTGCCCAGGCAATAAACCGTTCAGCCGATAGTCACCAATCGACACCCGGATCAAGCGCAGCGTTGGCAAACCCACTTTGGCGGTCATCCTCCGCACCTGCCTGTTTTTTCCCTCGCGCAATTCAATCCGCAACCAGCTGGTGGGAATGCTCTTGCGCTCGCGAATAGGGGGATCGCGCGGCCACAGCCAGTCAGGTTCGCCTACCTGTTCGGCACGACACGGCTGCGTGACGAAATCGCCCAGATCAAGCCGCCCGCAGAGGCGCGCCAGTGCTTGCTCTTCAGGCATGCCTTCAACCTGCGCCAGATACACCTTGGCTTGCTTGTGACGCGGATCGGCGAGCCGGTGCTGCAGCGCGCCATCATCGGTTAGCAGCAGCAAACCTTCACTATCCGCATCCAGACGACCAGCGGCATATACGCCTTTTTCACTCACGCAATCCGCGAGCGTGCGCTGACCCGGCTCGCCAGTGAACTGGCTGAGCACACCAAAAGGTTTGTTGAGAAGAAGGATGCGGCTCATAAAAGGAAAACCAAAACAAAAGGCCCGCCAGGTTCTGACGGGCCTTCGTGCTGCTCGAAAAAATCGAACAGCCGGATCAGGCGCGCTGAATGTTCGAAGCCTGCTTGCCCTTGGGGCCTTGCGTCGGCTCGAACGAAACTTTATCGCCTTCTTTGAGCGACTTGAAGCCGTTCATGTTGATGGCGGAAAAATGCGCAAACAAATCCTCGCTACCGTCGTCCGGCGTAATGAAGCCGAAACCCTTAGCGTCGTTGAACCACTTTACTGTACCCGTTGCCATACCTTCTACCTCTTCCTCTGGTTTATCTGTCTCGTCTCCCGCTTGCGCAGGTTTACTTCTTGGCATGCCCGACGTTGCCGCCAATGCCATGTTGCCTATTGCACCATGACAGAGCACTCTCGGCTTTTACGCCTTAGCACCCCAACCGTCAATAGACCTTACCTGCGGCGTTGGCATGAATACGACAAGCGCACTTCAGACTGCAACCAAGCCTCTTTCAGGCACGTCGATTGCTTCGAAAAACGGCATACACCCCGGCGTTTTCGCCCCAGACCGGGGCGCATCCGATCAGCACTTGAGAACGCCGGAACAGACACCATTTTCAAGCTCAAGAATGGAACTTGATGTATGGGGCGGAGTCATTAGAATGGGGTTCATGGCTATTCGAAAACAACATGAAACAACGCTTGAAGCAGAGCGCACTAAACTTCAAGCACCACCGATGTTCAAGGTTCTGCTGTTGAATGACGATTACACCCCCATGGACTTCGTAATCAATGTGCTGCAGAACTTTTTCAGCATGGATCGCGAGCAGGCAACGCGTGTAATGCTGGCCGTGCATCGTGAAGGCAAAGGCGTTTGCGGGATTTTCCCGCGTGATGTAGCAGCAACCAAAGTCGAGCAGGTCGGCAATTTTGCACGTCAGAACCAGCATCCGCTGGCGTGCGTGATGGAGGAAGCGTAATGATTGCCCAGGAACTGGAAGTAAGCCTGCACATGGCCTTTGTCGAAGCCCGGCAAAAACGCCACGAGTTCATTACCGTGGAACACCTGCTGCTCGCGCTGCTGGACAACCCGTCTGCCGCCGAGGTGCTGCGCGCCTGCGCGGCCAACGTGGATGAACTGCGCCGCGAACTGACGAAATTCATCAACGAGCACACCCCTACGGTTTCCGGCGAAGAAGAAATCGACACCCAACCGACGCTGGGCTTTCAGCGCGTGATCCAGCGCGCAATCCTGCACGTTCAATCTTCTGGCAAAAAAGAAGTGAATGGCGCGAATGTGCTGGTCGCCATCTTCGGCGAGAAAGATTCGCACGCCGTCTTCTTCCTGCAGCGTCAGGGTATCTCGCGTCTGGATGTGGTTAATTTCATCTCGCACGGCGTCGCCAAGGCAGCGCCTGTGCCGGGCACTCCAGCGGAAAAAAAAGCCGGCGAAGGTGAAGGCGGCGAACAAGGCGAAGGTGAGGCTGCCGGCGCTGGTGGTGCGCTGGAGGCTTACACTCAGAACCTCAACCAGCAAGCCTTGATGGGCAAGATCGACCCCCTGATCGGCCGCGACAAGGAGCTGGAGCGCGTGATCCAGACCCTGTGCCGTCGGCGCAAGAACAATCCGCTGCTGGTCGGCGAGGCTGGCGTAGGCAAGACCGCGATTGCGGAAGGTCTGGCGCGCCACATCGTTGAAGGCCGCGTGCCCGAAATTCTGGCAGAAGCCCAGGTCTATGCACTGGATATGGGCGCCCTGCTGGCTGGCACGAAATACCGTGGCGACTTTGAGCAACGCCTCAAGGCGGTGCTCAAACAATTGCTCGACAATCAGAATGCGATCCTCTTCATCGACGAGATCCACACCCTGATCGGCGCGGGCGCCGCCTCGGGCGGCACGCTGGATGCCTCCAATTTGCTCAAGCCGGCGCTGTCTTCCGGTCAGCTCAAATGCATCGGCGCGACCACCTACACAGAATTCCGCAGCATTTTCGAGAAGGATCACGCCCTGTCACGGCGCTTCCAGAAAGTCGACGTGAGCGAGCCCTCGATCCCCGAAACCATCGAGATCCTCAAGGGACTCAAGAGCCGTTTCGAGGAGCATCACGGCATCAAGTATTCGGCCGCCGCCATCATCAGCGCAGCCGAACTATCGGCCCGCTACATCAACGACCGTCATCTGCCCGATAAAGCCATCGACGTGATCGACGAGGCCGGTGCAGCCCAACGCATCCTGCCCAAGAGCAAGCAGAAGAAGACCATCGGCAAGGGCGACATTGAGGACATCGTCGCCCGCATCGCACGCATCCCACCGCGCTCGGTATCCAACGACGACCGCGCGGCGCTAGCTACGCTGGATCGCGATCTGAAGAACCTGGTGTTCGGTCAGGAAGCTGCCATCGATGCGCTAGCCAAGGCCATCAAGATGAGCCGCTCCGGTCTGGGCAACCCGGCCAAGCCGATCGGCAGCTTCCTGTTCTCCGGCCCCACCGGCGTCGGCAAGACCGAAGTCGCCCGCCAGCTTGCCTACACGCTGGGCATCGAACTGGTGCGCTTCGACATGTCCGAGTACATGGAACGTCACGCCGTCAGTCGCCTGATCGGCGCGCCACCGGGCTATGTCGGCTTTGATCAGGGCGGACTGCTCACCGAGGCGGTCACCAAGAAGCCGCATTGCGTGCTGCTGCTTGATGAAATCGAAAAAGCTCATCCGGACATCTACAACATCCTGTTGCAGGTGATGGACCACGGCAAGCTGACCGACAACAACGGCCGCGAAGCCGACCTGCGCAACGTGATCATCATCATGACCACCAACGCCGGTCAGGACGCCCTGCAAAAAGGTACGATGGGCTTCACCAACAGCCGCGAAGCCGGCGACGAGATGGTCGAAATCAAGCGCCTGTTCACGCCGGAATTCCGCAACCGTCTGGATGCCGTCGTGTCCTTCAAGCCGCTGGATCGCGAAGTCATCATGCGTGTAGTGGAAAAATTCCTGATGCAACTGGAAGGCCAACTCCAGGAGAAGAAGGTCGAGGTGAATTTCACCGACGCCCTCAAGGCCTGGCTGGCCGAAAAAGGCTTCGATCCACTGATGGGCGCACGCCCGATGGCACGCCTGATTCAGGACACCATCCGCTCCGCCCTGGCCGACGAACTGCTGTTCGGGCGTCTTGCCCACGGCGGCAAGGTGACGATCGATATCAATGTCGAGGGCAAAGTCGCCCTGCATTTCGACGAGGAAGAAGTCCACGCCTGATCACCGGCACATCAGACAAAGGCCGCGCAATGCGGCCTTTGTTATTTCTGCAACACCTGCCTGAAGAGCCGCGCCCAGCGGGCTTCTTCAGCACGCCTGTCTGCACAGTGCCGCGGGGAGCGGGTAACTGCAGCTTCCGGGCTCAACTGCGCGGCATTCCCATTTGCACCGCACCCGCAGCGGGCGGGCCTTCGCCATTCCGTCCCCGCTCGATATAGACACCGACACGGCGCACGTTGCGCAACACGCCAGGTTTGGCAATCGACACGCGCACCCAGGGCGCATTGAATTCCTCAAACATCAAAGCCACGACAAACTCACCAAGTGTTTCAAGCAAATTGAATTGGCGCTGGGCCAGCACTTCGCGAATTCTGTCGACAACCAGGTCATAACTGATCGTGTCCGCGATATCATCGCGCTCGGCCGCTGCATCGGGCACGCCGAAGGTCATGTTGATTTCCAGCGGCTGGGACGCGATGCGCTCGCGCGGATAAATCCCGACGTGTGCATCGACCAGCATGCCTTCGATAAATATGAAATCCATGAATAACCAACCCGGCCCTGGGCCCTTGAAGAAATGTCGCTGATTCTACCCTTGCTGCTTGCCGCCTACCTGATTGGTAGCATCCCGTTTGCCGTGGTCGTAAGCCGCGCCATGGGCCTGTCCGACCCGCGCAGCTTCGGCTCCGGCAATCCCGGCGCCACCAACGTGCTGCGCAGCGGCAACAAAACCGCTGCGCTGCTGACCCTGCTGGGAGACGCTGCCAAGGGCGGACTGGTGGTGTGGGCGGCGCGCGCCTTTGCACCGGAATTGAAGCTGGATGGCACAGCGCTGGCACTGATTGCCGTTGCGGTATTCCTCGGTCACGTTTTTTCAGTCTTCCTGCGCGGCAAGGGCGGCAAAGGGGTCGCCACCGCCGCTGGCGTGCTGCTGGGGATCAATCCTTTGCTGGGGGGCGCGGTGCTGCTGGTGTGGCTGGCAACGGCGCTGATCAGCCGTTACTCATCGGCCGCAGCAGTCACCGCCGCCATTGCCGCACCGGCCCTGACCCGCTGGATCACCGGCTCGGAGTACTGGACCGTGGGCGTGATGGCCATGGTGACCGTGCTGATCTGGCGCCACAAGGACAACATCCGCCGGCTGCTGAAGGGCGAGGAGAGCAAGATCGGCAGCAAGAAGGTGGCTGCGCCGAGCGAACCGGGCAACTGAACCTGGCCCGAACAGCTCCTTCCCCTTTCAAGGGGGAGGGCGCCGTTCAGCAAGCCTTGAAAAGGCGCGCGCAGTCTGGGTCTCCAGACTGCCTGTCGCAAGACCCAATCCTGACGCAGCTCTTCAGGCATCCAGCCCCAAAACCACGTTTTCATAGGGCCGACTTCTGTCGGCCAACCACGCGTGGCGTGCGACTGAAGTCGGCCCTACAAAAGCACGCCGCCAGCCCCCTCAAGCCCCGATCTCGGCCAGCGGCCAGCGCGGGCGGATCGCAAACGCGCCCTCGACGCTCGGCACCGCCTTGCCCGCCTGCACGCGCATGGCACAGGCAAAGGCGATCATCGCGCCGTTGTCCGAGCAGTATTCCAACTCCGGGAAGAACACATTGCCGCCGCGCTTGCTGATCTCTTTGGTCAGCCGCTCGCGCAGGCGCGTGTTCGCCCCGACGCCACCCGCCACGACCAGCTGCGACAAGCCTGTCTGCAGCAGCGCAGCGCGGGCCTTGGCGCACAGCACATCGACCACCGCCTCCTGAAACTCGGCAGCCAGGTCGGGAATCTGCTCGGCCGAGAAATCCGGCTTTTTCGTGGCAGTCAGCACGGCCGTCTTCAGGCCGCTGAAACTGAACATCAAATCCCCGGAGTGCAGCATCGGCCGCGGCAGCTTGAACTTGCCGGCCACGCCCTGCCCAGCCAGCTTCGACAAGATCGGCCCGCCGGGATAAGGCAGGCCGAGCAGCTTGGCGGTCTTGTCAAAAGCCTCGCCGGCGGCATCATCCACGCTCTCGCCCAGCAATTCGTAATCCCCCACCGCACCGACGCGCATCAACTGGGTATGCCCGCCCGACACCAGCAAGGCCACAAAGGGAAAGGCCGGCGGCGTGACCGAGAGCATCGGCGAGAGCAAATGCCCTTCCAGATGGTGAATCGGAATCGCCGGAATATTCAGGGCCAGCGCCAGCGACTCGCCGACAGCGGCCCCCACCAGCAACGCACCGGCGAGACCGGGGCCAGTCGTGTAACCAATCGCATCCAGCTCCTGCAGGGTGCATCCGCCTGCCTGCATCGTTTCGCGGATCAGGGGCACGATGCGCCGGACATGATCGCGTGAAGCCAGCTCCGGCACCACGCCGCCGTAAGCCGCATGCAGATCAATCTGTGAAAACAGGCGGTGCGCCAGCAGGCCACGCTGCGTGCACACCAGGCCAATACCGGTTTCGTCACACGAGCTTTCAATGCCAAGAACGAGTTGGGGCTTCATCATCTGACCAATTTTATCGCATCGCGTCACCTTGCCTCGAACAAGATGCTTGGAATTTTTCAAACTTGCGGATAGACTGGCGAGCTCTTCTCACCGTTTTCCCGCAAGGATCAAAGAATGTCTGGTGTACGCTTAAAAGAAAATGAACCGTTTGAAGTTGCCATCCGCCGCTTCAAGCGCACCATCGAAAAGGCTGGCACGCTGACCGAACTGCGCGCTCGTGAGTCTTACGAAAAGCCCACAACGGAACGCAAGCGCAAGAAGGCTGCGGCCGTGAAGCGTCTGCACAAGCGTCTGCGCAGCCAGACCCTGCCGCCGAAGATGTATTGATCGGCTGGGTGCCGCACGCGGCACTCTCGCAAAAGCATTAGAAGCAAAACCCGGAGCCCTCGAGGGCGGCCGGGTTTTTGTGTTGACGCCACAGGAGATTCAACATGAGCTTGAAAGAACGCATTGCCGAGGACATGAAGGCCGCCATGCGCGCCAAAGAAACCGCCAAGCTTGGCGCAATCCGTCTGCTGATGGCCGCCATGAAGCAACGCGAAGTCGATGAGCGCATCACGCTCGACGACGCTGCCATCATTGCCATTACGGACAAGCAGCTCAAGCAGCGTCGCGACTCGCTGAGCCAATATGAAGCGGCTGGCCGCGCGGACCTGGCGGACGTCGAACGCTACGAAATCGAAGTGCTATCCGCCTATATGCCCGCCGGTCTGTCGGAAGCCGAGATCGATGCCGCAATTCAAGCCTCGATCACCGAAACCGGCGCCACTGGCCCGGCCGACATGGGCAAGCTGATGGCCGCACTCAAGCCCAAACTGGCTGGTCGTGCCGACATGGGCGCCGTCTCGGCCAAGCTCAAGATCGCACTAGCCAAGTGAGCATGACACGCGGGCGCGGCGCGCCCGCGCTGCGCCTCACCCCTCACTCCTCACTCCTTACGAATCGATGATCCCCGAGTCATTCATTCAGGATGTACTGGCACGCACCGATATCGTCGGCCTGATCGAACGCTATGTGCCGCTCAAAAAGGGCGGCGCCAACTACATGGCGTGCTGCCCGTTTCATAACGAGAAAAGCCCCTCCTTCAGCGTCAGCCCGACCAAGCAGTTCTATCACTGCTTCGGCTGCGGCGCGCACGGCACCGCCATCGGCTTCCTGATGGAATACAGCGGCATGTCCTTTCCGGAGGCGATCAAGGACCTGGCCCAGCAGGCCGGTCTGAAAATCCCGGAAGATGATGCGCCACAAGTGGATCGCGCCCAGCTCAGCACCTTGCTTGAGGCCATGACGCGCGCCACACGCTTTTACCGCGACCAGCTCAAGCAGGCACCTGCAGCCATCGAATACCTGAAAAAACGCGGCCTGACCGGCGAAATCGCCTCGCGCTTCGGCATCGGCTACGCGCCTGACGACTGGCAAGGCCTGCATCAGGTTTTTACGAACGATTACGACAACGCGCCCTTGCTCGAAGCCGGCCTGGTGATCCAGAACGACGCCGGGCGCCGCTACGATCGTTTCCGTGACCGGGTGATGTTCCCCATCCTCGATCAACGCGGCAACATCATCGGTTTTGGCGGACGCGTCATCGGTCAGGGCGAACCCAAATACCTGAACTCGCCGGAAACGCCGCTCTTCGAAAAAGGCCGCGAACTCTACGGCCTGTTTCAGGCGCGTCAGGCGATCCGCGAAAGCGGTGTCGTAGTCGTGGTTGAGGGCTATATGGACGTCGTGGCACTGGCGCAATACGGTTTCAACAGCGCCGTCGCCACGCTGGGCACGGCCACTACCGCTACGCACATCCAGAAACTGTTCCGCCAGTCCGAAAAAGTCGTCTTCTGCTTCGATGGCGACAAGGCCGGCCGCAAAGCCGCACGACGCGCACTGGAAACCTGTCTGGATCAACTCGCCGATGATCGCGAAGTCCGCTTCCTGTTCCTGCCCACCGAACACGATCCGGACAGCTTCGTGCGCGAACAGGGCCTGGAAGCCTTTCACCGCGCCATCCACGACGCCCTGCCACTGTCTGAATTCCTGCTGCGCGAACTGCGCGGCGAGCTGAATCTGGCAACCGCAGAGGATCGCGCCAAGCTCGTCCATGAAGCCAAGGCACTGATTCCGAAGATCTCGGCACCCGTGCTGCAACTGCAAACGATCCGCATGCTGGCGCAAGACGTCGACATGAGCCCGGACGAAGTCTCACACGCACTGGGGATTCGCATCGTTACGCGCAGCAAGGCCGCCCCGCGCCCCACCAGCCGCCGCACCGCGCCAGCCGGCCCCATGCGCCAACTCCTGCGCCTGCTGAGCAGCCGCCCCGAGCTGATCGAAAGACTGCCTGCCGACATGCTGGAGCTTGCTGGCGACAGCCCCGAAACCGGCCTTTTGCAAAGCTTCATGGACGCTCACGCCACCAAGGGCTTCAACTCCTCCACCGTCACCGCGCTTTTCCAGATGACGCAGGATGAAACGCAAAAGAACATCCTTGCTGAACTGCTGAAAGCCTCAGAAGAAGAGGATCGCGCAAAAGACAAGGCCGACAAGGACGAGCAGGCCAAAGAAGATCAGGCCCAAGCGGCTCGCGAGGAACTCGACGGCCACATCGCCAATCTACGCATCGCAGTAATCGACCATGACGTTGCCGCCTTGCAGCAACGACTGGCACAAGGCGAGGCTTTGAGCACTGAAGAAAAGAGCCGTTTCGTGACGCTTCCTGCGCAGAAACAGGCGCTTAGAGCTGGACAAAAGACCCGTTAATCGTCTAAAATTTGCGGTTACCCAGAATTAATCTGCCCTTGAACCGAGGACCCTGATGGCCAAGGAAACAGCAAAAGAAGTGCGCAAAGATCTCCCTAAAGCAAAGGCTGGGCGGGCCAAAGACAAGAAAGAATTGCCCATCGAGATCGCGCCATCGGATAACAGCAACGATGCTGAAGTCCGCCGCACGCGCCTGAAAAACCTGATCGCCCTGGGCAAGGAGCGCGGCTACCTCACGTACGCCGAGATCAACGACCACCTGCCGGACGACCTCGTCGACGCCGAGCAGATCGAATCGATCATCTCCACCTTCAACGACATGGGTATCCGTGTCTTTGACGTGGCGCCAGCCGCTGAAGATCTGCTGCTCTCGGACAACGTCGCCACCGCTTCGGTCGATGAAGCCGCTGAAGAAGAGGCCGAACAGGCCCTGTCTGCAGTGGACTCCGACTTTGGCCGCACCACTGACCCGGTGCGCATGTATATGCGCGAAATGGGTACGGTCGAGCTGCTGACCCGCGAAGGGGAAATCGAGATTGCCAAGCGTATTGAGGAAGGCCTCAAGCACATGGTGATCGCCATCTCCGCCTGCCCTGCCACCATGGGCGAGATCCTGGGCATGGCCGACAAGGTCGCCCGCGACGAGATGCGCATCGAAGAACTGGTCGATGGTTTGATCGACCCCAATGCCGTCGTCGCCGCAGCCGCTGAGCCCGCCGAACTCGAAGAAGAGGACGACGAAGCGGAAGCCGAGGAACTGGACGAAGAAGAGGCTGCTGCAGCCACTTCAGCCGCTGCCACGGCCACCTTGCTCAAGCTCAAGATGGACGCACTGGAGCGCTTTGAAACCATTCGCGCGCTCTTCGACAAGATGATGCCGGTGCTGATCAAAAAAGGTCCGCACGACAAGGCTTGCGAAAAGCTGCATGAGCAAATCAGCTCCGAGCTGATGAACTTCCGCTTCACCGCACGCCAGATTGAAAACCTGTGCGACGGCGTACGCCACATGGTTGAAAACGTGCGCAAGCACGAGCGCAAGGTCCTGGAGCTTTGCGTCGAACGCGCTGGCATGACTCGCCCGCACTTCATCAAGGTATTTCCTGGCAACGAAACCAATCTCGATTGGCTGAAAACGGAAATCGGCAGCGGCGCTGCCTATGCCACCACTCTGATGCGCCTGCAGCCGGCCATTCTGGAAGAGCAGCAAAAACTCATCGACCTGCAGAATCACATCCAGATCTCGCTCCGCGATCTTAAAGAGATCAACAAGCAGATGAGCACCGGCGAGGCCAAGATGCGCCGTGCCAAGCGCGAGATGACCGAAGCCAATCTGCGTCTCGTGATCTCGATCGCCAAGAAATACACCAACCGTGGCCTGCAGTTCCTCGATCTGATCCAGGAAGGCAACATCGGCTTGATGAAGGCGGTGGACAAGTTTGAATACCGTCGCGGCTATAAATTCTCGACCTACGCCACTTGGTGGATTCGTCAGGCCATCACGCGTTCGATCGCCGATCAGGCACGCACCATCCGTATCCCGGTGCACATGATCGAGACGATCAACAAGATGAACCGCATCTCGCGCCAGATCCTGCAGGAAACTGGCGCCGAGCCGGATCCCGCAACCCTGGCGATCAAGATGGAGATGCCGGAAGAGAAGATTCGCAAGATCATGAAGATTTCCAAGGAGCCCATCTCCATGGAAACCCCGATCGGCGACGACGACGATTCCCATCTGGGCGATTTCATCGAGGACACCTCCACTCTGGCTCCGGCCGAGGCAGCGTTGTACTCCTCGCTGAAGGACACCACCAAGGAAATCCTCGACTCGCTCACACCGCGCGAAGCGAAGGTATTGCGCATGCGTTTCGGCATCGAAATGAATACCGACCACACGCTGGAAGAAGTCGGCAAGCAGTTCGACGTCACCCGCGAGCGCATCCGTCAGATCGAAGCCAAGGCGCTGCGCAAGCTGCGCCATCCGAGCCGCTCCGAGAAGCTGCGCAGCTTCCTCGACGGCGAGGGCTGATAACGGCTTACCCGCTCACCTGCCAGGCCTGTTCACAGGCCTGTGCAGCGGGCCGCTAGCTCATGCTTGGTTAGAGCAGTAGACTCATAATCTATTGGTGCCGTGTTCGACTCACGGGCGGCCCACCAAAACAAAAAAGCCCGACTCGCAAGGTCGGGCTTTTTTTACGTCTGCTCGCAAACTATCTCGCTATTTTTTCAACGTCAGCGCGTAATCATAGAGCGCGTTTTTCGCCACGCCCGTGATCTCGGCGGCCAGCTTGGCGGCGCTTTTCAGCGGCAATTCGGCAAGCAGCAGCTTCAGGACACGCTCGGCGTCGGGCGGAATGCCTTCGGCTTGCGGTGCGGGGCCGAGAAGGATGACGAATTCGCCGCGCTGGCGGTTCGGGTCGGCCTTGATCCATTCCAGAGCCTCGCTCAGCGGCATGCGAGCAATCTGTTCGAAGAGCTTGGTCAGTTCGCGGCCGAAGACGATTTCTCGCACCGGCTCCAGCACGGCAGCCAGATCCTCGACGGTTTCGAGCACGCGATGCGGGGCCTCGTAGAACACCAGCGCCGCATTCAGCCCGCGCAGGCTTTCCAGCACGGCTTTACGGGCAGTCGTCTTGTTGGGCAGGAAACCGACGAAGTGAAAGTGTGGCGTACTCAGACCCGAAGCGGACAATGCGGCAATCGCGGCACACGGGCCGGGCACCGGCAGCACCGCATAGCCGGCATCCTGCACGCGGGCGACCAGACGTGCGCCGGGATCGGAGACCGCCGGAGTCCCGGCATCGGTGATCAGGGCGACGTGCTGGCCGGCTTCGAGCAGGGCGATGATGCGCGTAGCGCCTTCCTGCTCGTTATGTTCGTGCAGCGCAAGCAGGCGCGGCTTGATGCCGTGCGCATCGAGCAGGCGCATGCTGTGACGCGTGTCCTCCGCAGCAACGGTGCCGACGGCCTTGAGCACGGCCAGCGCGCGCAGAGTGATGTCTTGCCGGTTACCCAGCGGAGTGGCGACCACATACAATGCAGGCGAGGCGTGTAACGGATTTTCTTCGGACAACAGGATAGCCATGGGCAAGTGGGGCGCGAGGTTCAGAAAGATGCTCGATTGTGTGCTGCAGAGCCGCGCCCCGCAAGCCTCTGCAAGCACCCAAGCTGAAGGTGCCCGTGCAGAGCGGCTCGCCGAGCAGCATCTGGTCAAGCACGGAGCCCGCATCCTGAGCCGCAATGCGCGCTACAAAGGAGGCGAGATCGATCTGATTGGCCTGCATCAGGGCAGCGTGATTTTCGTGGAGGTGCGTCTGCGCAAGGATCAGAGCTTTGGCGGCGCAGCAGCCAGCATTACACCCACAAAACAGCGCCGCATCATCCTCGCTGCCCGGCTCTGGCTGCAAGGCGAAGGCCGTGCCTACCGCCAACACCCCTGCCGCTTCGACGCGGTGCTGCTCGATGCGCTGGACGAGCAGCGCGTAGAGTGGCTGCAGGCGGCCTTTCCCGAGCAGGTACGCTGAAGTGGCCCGCCAGTGGCTGATCTTCAGCCTGCTCCTGTTCGCAACTCAAGCCTGGGCGGACGGCCCGCGCCTGATCATCCAGCGGGCGCCGCTAGCCGGATTTACTTACCACGCGGCCGGCGCATTGTGGTCGCAGCTGCGCGAAGGCGATGCGCTCACACTGGTACGTGAAGCGGCCAATCCGCACGACAATCTGGCTGTGCGCGTGGATTGGCAGGGGCAGGCGCTTGGCTATCTGGCGCGCACCGACAACGGCGCGGTGGCCCGTGCGCTGGATCGCGGCACGGTCCTGCAGGCGCGGATCAGCCGCCTGCGCGAACATGCCAACCCGCGCCAGCGCATCGAGGTGGAGGTCTCGGCCCAGCTCACCCAGACACCAAGGCCTTGATCCTGCGCAAAAATCCCGGTGCTCACGTTGCTGAGGCGGCCTATCAGAAGTGCCAGCCACCATAGATTCGGGTAAACTCGAAGCACACATTGCGCGGCCTGCTACACTGCCGGATTCGGTTTTTGCTGCTGAAACCGGAATGTGCCTCAGGCGCCACTGGTCACCAGACAGCCCCTTCCCCTCGGCGAACGGGCTTTTTCAATCTCGGGAGAATTACAGAATGAGCAATCCTTTTGATCTGACGGGCAAGGTTGCCCTCGTCACCGGCGGCGCCCAGGGTATCGGCGCTGCAATCTCGGCCAAGCTGGCTGAAGCCGGCGCCAACGTTATCTGTGCTGACTTTGCACCGATGACGGCCGAATCCACCGCTGCCATGGAAGCTGCTGTCGCCAAGACCGGCGGCAAGTTCTGGTATCTGAAAGCCAACCTGACCGAAAAAGGCGCTCCGCAGCGCGTGATCGACGAAGCCGTCGCAATGGCCGGTCAAGTCGACATCCTCGCCAACGTGGCCGGCACGATCCGCCGCGCTCCGTTCCTCGAGCACACCGAAGAAGACTTCGACTTCGTCATGCAGATCAATCTGTATGCGCCGATGTATCTGTCGCAAGCTTTCTGCCGCCACGTTGTGGGCCGCGAAGGCAAGGGTCGCATCATCAACATCTGCTCGATGCTGTCCTATCAAGGCGGCATCCTGGTTCCGGGCTACACCGCTTCCAAGCATGGCATCGCCGGTATCACCAAGCTGATCGCCAACGAAATGGGCACCCGCGGCATCAACTGTAACGGCATCGCTCCGGGCTACATCGCAACGGCCAACACCGCTCCGATCCGCGCTGACGAAGCCCGCAACAAGGCTATCCTGGACCGCATCCCGCTGGGCTACTGGGGTCAACCGGAAGACCTGGCCGGCACCGCCGTGTTCCTGGCTTCCGAAGCTTCCAGCTACCTGAACGGCACCATCATCAACGTTGATGGCGGCTGGCAGGCTCGCTGATCATTGCTCACGCTGATCCGGTCACGAATCAGCAGCATTGATGGCGTACAAAACCCCCTCCGAGTGATCGGCGGGGGTTTTCTTTTGAACCTCTCGTTTACAATCCGCTCTCAAGAAGCAGACATCCCCCAGAGGCACCCATGACTTTCAAGGTATTCATCGACGGCCGCCACGGCACCACCGGTCTCAAGATCGACGAGCGGCTCGCAGCACGCAATGATGTCGAGATCCTCACGATCCCGGAAGACAAGCGCAAAGACCCGACCGTCAAGGCCGAATACATCAATGCGGCGGATGTCGTATTCCTGTGCCTGCCGGATGCGGCGTCCAAGGAGTCCGTCGCCCTGCTCGCCCCCGGCAATACCCGCACGCATTTTCTGGATGCCAGCACCGCGCACCGCACCAATCCAGACTGGGTCTATGGCCTGCCGGAACTGCATGGCCAGCGCGAGCGCATCCGCACGTCCCAACGTATCGCCGTGCCTGGCTGTCACGCCAGCGGCTTCATCCTGAGCGTCGCTCCGCTGGTCGCGGCAGGTCTGGTGCCGACTGACTATCCGCTCACCTGCAGCTCGCTCACCGGCTACACAGGTGGCGGCAAGGAGATGATTGCGGACTACGAAACCCCGGCAGCACTGCCACAGAACATGCTCTCGCCACGCATCTACGCGCTGGGTCTGGCCCACAAACACCTGCCGGAAATGAAGGCGCTAACGGGTATTGCTCATGCGCCGGTATTCAGCCCGGTGGTCGGCCCGTTTGCGCAAGGCATGCTGGTTTCGGTGCCGCTGCTGACACGTCTGCTGCCAGGCGTCACGCCTGAATCAATCCACGCTTACTTGAGCGAGTACTACGCGGGTGAAGCCTGCGTGAAAGTCATGCCCTTGGGCGGTGGCGATGCGCCGGAAGCCGGCTTCCTGCCCGCAACCACGTGTAACGACACCAATCGCGCCGAACTCTTCGTCTTCGGCAATGCCGAACAGATCCTGCTTGTGGCGCGTTTCGACAACCTCGGCAAGGGCGCTTCGGGTGCGGCCATCCAGTGCATGAATATCGTCTTGGGCTGCGACGAACTCGCCGGCTTGCGGGCATAAGCATATGGATCTGATTTCCCGCATCGTCCTGCACTTCGAAGACAGTGCCCAGACCAAGCTGGCGGCTGCAGAAGTGCTCGCCATGCCGATTCTGGAAGCCACCGAATCGATGGTGCGCGCCCTGCTCTCCAACGGCAAAATCCTCGCCTGCGGCAATGGAGGTTCGGCCGCTGACGCGCAGCACTTCACCGCCGAGTTGCTGGGCCGCTTCGAGCGCGAACGCCCCGAACTGGCGGCTATTTCGCTGACCACCGACACCTCGGCGATTTCGGCCATTGCCAATGATTACGCCTGGGAACACGTCTTCGCCAAGCAGATTCGCGCACTCGGCCAGCCGGGTGATGTGCTACTGGCGATTTCCACCAGTGGCAACTCGCCCAATGTGCTGGCCGCCATCGAGGCTGCCCATGAACGCGATCTGCGCGTCGTGGCACTCACCGGCAAAGGCGGCGGAAAACTTGCAAGCCTGCTCAAGGATGGCGACGTGCACATTTGCGTACCGCATGACCGCACCGCTCGAATTCAGGAAGTTCATATACTCGCCATTCACTGCATCTGTGATGGCATTGATTGTTTGCTGATGGGAGAAGAAATATGACACATCGTTTTTCGCTGCGCGCACTGTTTGTCGCGCTGGCCGCCGCCTCACTGCTGCAGGCCTGCGTACCGCTGGCCGTTGTCGGCGTAGGCACCGGCGTGGCCTCCACCCTGGATCGCCGCACCTATGGTGAACAGATCATGGATCGCGAAATCGAGACCAAATTCAACCGCAGCTTCCCGGCCACGCTGGAGGCAAAAACGGCCGTCTCGGCAACCTCATTCAACCGCTGGGTACTACTGACCGGCCACGCCATCGATGAACCGAGCCGCGGCGAAGTCGAGGCTCTGGCACGCCAGACTTCCAATGTGCGTGAGGTCTTCAATGAGATCGCCCTCGGCTACCCCAGCTCCTTTGGCACGCGCAACAACGACTCTTTTCTGACCACCAAGGTCAAGACGCGTCTGTTTGATTCGCCCTATATCTCGGGCCATCACGTCAAGGTCGTCACCGAGTCCGGGATTGTTTACCTGCTGGGTGTCGTAACCGAGGGTGAATCCTTGGCCGCTATCGAAGTAGCCCGCAACACTTCGGGTGTGCAGAAGGTAGTCAGCCTGTTCGAGATCATCACGCCGGAGCGTGCCAAGCAGCTCAACGCACTGCCGGATCAGTCGTCCAGCAAGAGCGCACCCAAGGCGGATTGATCAGGCGGAAGTCGGGGCGGAGACAAGGGGCAGCGTCAGGCGCAGGATGCAGCCCCGCCCCAGCACGGAACTGATGCTCACATGCCCGCCCATCAAAGTGGCGAGGCGACGCGCCAACACCAAGCCAAGTCCGCGATCGGCCAGTTGCTGACCATACACCGAGCCCGGTACGAACACGGCAGGCAGGATTTCTGCAGCGATCCCTTCACTGCTGTCCCATACTTCGATCACCACTACGGCTCCGCGCTGACGACAGCCCAGCACCACGCCGCCCTCTTTGGTGATGCTCAGGGCGTGCGCAAGCATGCGGTCAATCGTACGCAGCAGCAGGGCTTCATCGGCGATCACATGGCGCGCCGTCGTAACCCGCCGCAAATGCAGCTGGCGTTCATGTGCCTCATCGAGCTGATTCGCCACCGCCAGTGCAAACACATCCTCCAGGCCGACCGGCGTCAGATGACATTCGAACTGGCCCGCTTCCACCTTGGCAATGTTGAACACGGCTTCGAGCTGCTCGGAGAGTTGCTGCACAGCGGCTTCAATCCCCGTAACCAGCTTGCGTGAAGACTCCGGCAAAGGATGCGCCGACAAGGTCGCGGCAAACAGGGAAATGGCTTGCGCAGGCTGGCGCAGATCGTGGCCCAGCGAGGACAGGAATTCACCTTCACGCTGCAAGGGGCTGACGGCCTGTGCGTCCTCGGCCAGATTTTCCGCCTCCAGGCTGCTGCGATAGCGGTCCAGCAACACGCCGATCACGATCAAACCAGCGCAACTGACGGCACACCACAGCACGCCCTGCACGCTCACGCCCCTGCTCACCAGCAAGGCGAGGCTGCTGATGAAAACTGCGGCAAGTGCTGCGCGAATGGCCGACAAAAATGTTGCGGAAGACACCGCGCTACGTTCAGGCATCGGCCGGCGGCATGGAAAGGTTCAGGGTCTGCCCAACCAGAATGGCCTGCGAACGCGTATTGACGCCGAGTACGTGATACACCGAAGTCAGGTGCATCTTCACGGTGCGCTCGGACAGATCCAGGCGCTGGGCGATTTCCTTGTTCGACAGGCCTTCCATCAGGCAGCACAGCACGCGCTCCTGCTTGGGGCTGAGTTTGGGGCGCGGGCGCGTTTCGCCGGCCTGCAGGGCACGCCCACGCTCAAGCTGATCGTCATAGAAACGACGACCAGAAAGCAGCGTACGCACGCCATCAATCACCGCATTCGGATCCAGCGATTTGGAGAGGAAGCCATCGGCATCCGCCTCACGCGCCAGCTGGCGATAGATCGGCGCATCCTGGCCGGAGAAGATCGCCACCGGCACGCCGGGCACTTCACGGCGCAGCAAACTCATCAGGCGCAGCCCGTCGCTATCGGGCAGCTTCAGATCAAGCAGAACGAGATGAAAAGTTTTACCGGTACGCAGTGCGGCAACCGCATCCTGAGCAGAAGCAGCACAGACGATTTCACCGCCGGCCATCAAGGGCTCCAGCATGGACTTGAGCGCATGCTGCAGCAGCGCATGATCATCGACGAGCAGAATGTTGCGAGCAAAGACATTCATGGTGAACGTGGCCTGTCGTGATGGCCGCTTGCGACGGCCGTGGAAGGATTTGTGGCAAAAGAGTACCGCAAATCCACCCACCACATCACTTTCAAGTCATTGCGCGCGCAGCCGCTGATAGATCGCCCGCAAGACCCAGCCAATCAGCGGAAGGCCCATGAACAGTGCGCTTGCGGGGTCCCAGTAGTCACGGTGCATGCAAACCTGCCCTTTCGGGTCGAAACGCAGAAATGTTGCGCCCGGCACCACATATAGCCTGCCGCCCGTACTGAAATTGAAATCCCAGGTCAGCGAAGCCTGATCTACCCCTGTGCACACGTCTTTCACAACGAAACGCGGCTGCTCTACCTGCGTAAACATGTGACGGAAGATTTTCTCGATGGCCGGCACGCCATGCACATCGTTGAAGGGGTCCACGAAGTGCGCATCGGGCGCGTAGAACTCGCCCGCGCGGCCGATGCTCTCGGGGCAGATGCTCTGATACCAGTCGATCAGGCCTTGCAGGGTTTTATCCATCATTGCACCGTCCGTGAAACAAGTGCGAAATACAAACGCGCGGGCAGGATCTGCAGCAACTTGAGAAAGCGCGAGAAGCGTTTCGGGAAGTGGATCTCGAATTGTCCCTTCGCCAGTCCCTTGAGGATTTCCGCAGCAGCCTCTTCCGCCGTGATCAGCGCGGGCATCTTGAAATCATTCTGCGCCGTCAGCGGCGTGGCGACAAAGCCGGGGCTGACCAGACTCACGGCAATCCCGCGTGGCGCCAGATCCATGTAAATCGACTCGGCAAAATTGATCAGTGCGGCTTTCGACGCGCCATACACCGATGCCTTGGGCAAGCCACGATACCCGGCCACGCTGCCGACGATCACCACGTGTCCCTGCCCGGCCGTCAGCATGCCCGGCAGCACCGCCGTCACGCCATCCATCACGCCGAGCAGATTCACATTCAGCGTCGTTCGGATGTTTTCCGGCGTCAGCTCCCAGGCACGCAGCGCCTGATAAGTGCCTGCGTTGAAAATCACCATATCCAGCCCGCCCAAGAGCCGCACTGCGTCTTGCGCTGCAGCCTGCATGGCTGAAGAGTCGCTCGCATCAAAGGGAAGCGCGATGGCATGCTGCAGATCGGCCACCAGCGAGGTCAGGCGATCGATGCCACGTGCCGACAAGACCAGTTGCGCACCACGCGCAGCCAGCTCACGCGCCAACGCCGCACCGATGCCGGTCGAGGCGCCGACAATCCACACGCGCTTGCCACGCCAGTCAGTAACTTTCGGGTTCAGACTTTTCATCGATTTCCCCTGCTGGTAAAGCCAGCACAAATTTCACTCAGCACTCAGTCCTCATTGCTCAGTCCTGCTTTGTAAAAGTCAGAGTGACCTGCCCCAGATCGATCCCGAACTTGCTCATGAAGGAGCGATTCAGCATCACCTTGTCATCAATCAGGAACATCCAGTCATCGAAGTCCACGTTGTACACCTTGCCATCCACCGGCAGGGCCATCACGTAGCGCCAGCGCAGCGCATTGCCCGACAGCTCGCCACGCGCCTCGCCCACGACATCATCGGCACGCCCGATGTAGTTACCGTCGGGCTGACGCGTCAGGGTCCAGATGCGTGTCTGGGTCGTGCCATCCGAATAGGTGAAGCGCTCATCCAGCGTGCCGACATCGCCCTGCCAGGTGGCAATCATCGCCACGTGAAAGCGCTTGATCACCTTGCCACTGCGATCCTGAAACATCCCCCAGGCATCCAGCTTGCCATTGAAATACTTGCGCAGATCCAGCGCGGGCTGTTCTGCCTTGTAATCGGTCACCTCGACACTGGCACAGCCGCTCAACAAGACCAAGGCCGCACACCAGGCCAACAGATATTTTTTCATGCTCGAACTCCTTCGGTTTCAATCGACTCAATCGCCGCACGCTGGCGCCACAGCAGCGCCAGCGCCAGGCATTTCAACAAGGCCGGCACGCCGGCATACACCCAAGCTAAAGCCATGTGGCCCTGCTCGTCCGTGCTGCCGGGCACATAGCCCAGCCAGGCCAGTAGCGGCAGACTCAGGCCAGCGGCCAGCGCCAGATTCAGCTTGGCGACGAAGTTCCACCAGCCGAAATAGCTGCCGGCCCCCGCCCCCGCGTCGCGCTCGATCAGATCCGCCAGCACCGAAGGCGGCAAGGCCAGATCGGCTCCCAGCGCCAGGCCGGACAGCGCGCAAATCACGGCAAACGGAATCAGATCGCCCGCCCCGAGGGTGCCGGCCCACACGAACACGACAATCGACAAGGCCATGCCGATACCCCAGGCGAACAGCTTGCCCAGACGCCGCGCCAGCCACACCCACAGCGGCAGACCGGCGGCACCTGCGACGAAATACAAAGCCAGATAGGCGCCCGAATGCTGCTCGGCCTGCAGCACATCGGCCACGAAGAACAGCACCAGCGAAGCCGGAATCGCCGCCGCGATACCACTGAGCGCGAACACCGCGAGCAGACGCTGGAAACGCCGGCTGAACAGGGCACGATACAGCGCACCGGGCAAGGCGCGCGCCGTCGACACGGGCGCCTGCGGCACGATCCACAAAGCCGCCGCCGCGACCAGCAGCAAGCCCACAAACAACCATGACATCTGCGCCAACCCGTCCGCCAGACTCGCCCCGAGCACGCCCGGCAAGGCCGCCGCCAGCACCACACCGAACAAGGCAAAAGCTTCGCGCGTGGCGGTGATGCGCGTGCGCAAATGGGTGTGACTGGAAAGCTCCGCCCCCCAGGCATGATGATTCACCGTGGCCAGCGAATAGCCCAGATACACGATCAGCAGCATGCCCAGGAGCCGCGCTGCGCTGGCGTCTCCGGCCGGGGGATGGAGCAGGCCGAGCAGGCCCAGCGACAGCAGCGGAACGGCCGCGAAAATCGCCGCCCGACGCCGACCCCAGCGATCGCCCCACAAACCAATCAGCGGATCAATCAGCGCATCCCAGATCCGCGCCAGCAGCAGCACCGCGCCGATGGCGCTCAGCGACAAACCGAAGTCGGCGTAGAGCTTGGGAACATGCACGTAAATCGGCAGCGCCACGAAGGCCAGCGGCATACCGAGCAGGCCGTAGGCGCCCAGCACCGGCAGCGGAACATCGCCCAGCGCGGCGCGCGTCTCAGACATGAAATTTCGCTGCCGAATGCAGAAAACAGCAAGCTGAAGACCCGCTACTGGCGGGCCTGTACAGACACCCTGCCTGAAGATACAAGCTGGTAGCGGCTCTTCGGGCAGTCTGCCTGAAAAACTCGAATTCGCCCTGTTTCATGACCTCTGCCCGATCAGCTGCCGCCGCAGCGCCGGCTCGCTGGTGCGCGCATCCAGCCAGATACCGAAGAAGGCCGCCGCAAAGGCCGGGTCATTCACCTCGCCCACCAGCTTGCTGCCCAGATAAAACACCGCGCCCTTGCCCGGCAGAAACACGCCGGTCAGCGCGTCGCCCTCCTTCACGTCCGGGAAGACCTTGTCCATGTATTGCTGCCAGCGCGCCAGCACAGCTTCATCGCGCATCCCGATACGCCGCATCTCGTCGACACTCGCGCTACTCAGGCGCACCCCGGCAAAGGATCGGTCATAGGTCAATTTCAACGCATAGGTGCTGGCCGGATCGAAAGCCGCCTGGCTGCTCCACAGCTCGGCGGTATAGAGGCGCAGACCAAACCAACTCATCTGCCCCTTACCCAGCACATTCCAGCTCTCGGCGTGCGCCCGCGCCACGTCAGGGATCGCCTGCGAGGCATTCGCCAAGCACGCCATGAACAGACACAACCCCAGCAACAGCCGCCTCATGCCGTCTCTCCTTGATGGCTCAGCACGAACTGATACACATCGGTGCTGCGCGCGCGAAAGCCCGCCTCGCAGTAGGCCAGATAGAACTGCCACATGCGCACGAAACGCTCGTCAAAACCCTGCGCCTGCACCTTGTCCAGTTTGGCATTGAAGCGCTGCAGCCATTCATTCAGGGTGCGCGCGTAATCGAGACCGAAAGCATGCGCGCGGGTCACCACCAGACGGGCCTTGTCGGCCTGCTGATGGAAGATCTGCGGCGAGGGCAACATGCCGCCGGGGAAGATGTAGCGCTGGATGAAATCGACATCCTTGCGGTAATGCGCGAACAGCTCGTCGGCAATCGTGATCGCCTGCACCACGACACGGCCACGCGGCTTGAGCAAGGAGCGCAGCTGCGCGAAATACGAGGGCCAGTAGGATTCGCCAACCGCCTCGATCATCTCGATGGAAACGATATGATCATACCGGCCGCGCTCGTCGCGATAGTCGCGCAATACGAATTCGGCCTTGTCGGCGAAGCCATTCTTCTGCGCGCGCTCGCGCGCCCAGGCCAGTTGCTCGTTTGACAAAGTCAGGCCTGTCACGCGACAGCCAAACTCCAGCGCCGCGATCTCGGCAAAGCCGCCCCAGCCGCAGCCGACCTCCAGAATATGCTGGCCGGGTCGCGCATCCAGCGTGCGCAGGGCGTGGCGATATTTCTCCAGCTGCGCCTCTTCGAAGCTCTGTTCCGGCGTGGCATACAGCGCGCTGGAATAGCTCATCGATTCATCCAGCCATTCGCGGTAGAAGTCGTTGCCCAGATCGTAATGGGCCTCGATATTCTTCTTCGAGCCGCGCTTGCTGTTCGGGCGCAGACGATGCCAGACCCAGTGCATCGCCAGGCGCAAGGCGTTGCCGTGGATGGCCTTCTCCAGCGCAGGACGGTTCTGCGCCAGCAGGGTCAGCAGCGCCGGTAGATGATCCGTGCTCCACGCGCCAGCCATGAAGTCTTCGGCAAAACCAATCGATCCGTGACTGATGATGCGTTCGAAAACCTGCCAGTCCTGCACTAGCATCGTTGCCTGCAGCGGCCCCGTGCCGACGGTGCGCTGAGCACCATCGGGAAAGCGCAGCACGACGCTGCCGCCTTGCACGCCATCCAGCATGCGCAGCACAAGTTGAGCAGAACGCGGCAGAACACCAATGTCATTCAGTGTGAGGGAGCTGGAGTTACTCATGTTGTTTCCTCTCGGGGGGCTTGAGGTTTTGTGAAAAACTGGACGCGCTTGATCACCAGCCGCAGCGCCTGCCAGTTGATGCGATACACGACACCTAAAGTCAGCAGCGGGCAACGCAGCCAGGCGCGCAGCAAGTTGCCCGCAGTCAGCGGCTGTTCGTGACTGATCAGGCGGGTGGTGAGCTGCTTCTGTCCGCCATCGAAATAATCCAGCGCCACGGTCAGACGCTCACCGCGCCGGATGAAGCTGAAGTGATATTCGCCGCGCACAGGAAAGAAGGGCGAAACATGAAAAACCTTCTGCGCTACCAGTACATCCTCCGGCCCGATCACGCGCCGATCCGCATGCGCGACGAGGTAGTTGTGACGCTCGCCGAAGGTATTGCTCACCTCGGCCAGCACCACGCGCAAACCGCCCTCTTTGTCGTGGCAATACCAGAAGCTGACGGGGTTGAAGACGAAGCCGAACAGGCGTGGCATGGTCTGCAACACCACCTCGCCGTCGGTGACCTCACTCAGGCCATGTTGCTGCAGAATGTCGCGAATCCAGGGCAAAAGCGCTGAACCATCGCGCGCGCCGTGATCGCGGTTGAAGAAGGAAAACAGACGGAATTTCTCGATCCCCAGCAGCGGAGATGCGGCTTCGGCCAGTTGCGACAGCGGCAGCCACAGCGTAAACATGGCATAGCTGAAAGCGTTGCTGGCCGTGGCATGGCGCGCATGCACGACGGAGCCGTAGAGCAGGCGCGGCGTCACAGGGACACCTTCTGCAGATCAAGGCTGCGTGCGCGCCACGGGGCAACGGCGCCCAGCATTGCCGCCACCTCCACTCCGGATTTCAGCCCGTCCTCGTGGAAGCCATAGCCCGTCCACGCCCCGGCGAACCAGGTCTGCTGCTGACCCTGCAAGGCCGGCAGATACGCCTGCGCGTCAATCGCCGCCTGATCAAACACCGGGTGGTCGTATTCAAACTCGGCCAGCACCTTGGCCGGATCGGCGTCACGGAAAGGATTCAGCGACAGCACCACCGGCGTCTTGAAGGGCAGCGGCTGCAACTGGTTCAGCAGGTAGGACACGCTGACCGGTCTCTGATCCGGGCTACCCTCGCCGGCCAGATAATTCCACGCCGCCCAGGCCTTCTCGCGACGCGGCAGCAAGGCCGCGTCGGTGTGCAGCACGGCGCGGTTCGGCTGGTATTTCACCGCCCCCAGCACCGCGCGCTCGGCCTGCGTGGCGCCATCACCCAAAATGCGCAGGGTCTGGTCACTGTGACAGGCGAACACGATCGCGTCGAAGTCTTCGAAGCCATTCCGGCTCTCCACCTGAACGCCTTTTTCATCGCGGCGCACCGACAGCACAGGTGAAGCCAGACGCAGATCGGCAATCCCCGGCAACATGCGCTTGACGTATTCGCGCGAACCGCCGCGCACCGTCATCCACTGCGGCTGGTCGATGATCTGCAGCAGGCCGTGGTTGTGACAGAAACGCAGGAAAGTCGTCAGCGGATAGGCCAGCATCTGTTCCGTCGGGCAAGACCAGATCGCCGCCGCCATTGGCAGCAGATACCAGTCGCGGAAGGCAGCACCATAGTTGTTCGCATCCAGATAGGCGCCCAGCGACAGATCCGGCGCCGAATGCTCGCGCGCCAGCCGGGTCGTGTCGCGGTTGAAGCGCAGCAGATCGCGCAACATGCCCCAGAAGGCTGGCCGCAGCAGATTCGATTTTTGCGCGAACAAGGCCCCCAGACCCGAGCCGGCCCACTCGATATCCCGCGAACTCAGGCTCGCCGAGAAGGACATATTGCTCTCGGCCACCGGCACGTCCAGCTCGCGGAACAGCCCGCACAGATTCGGATAAGTGCGCCGGTTGAAGACCAGAAAGCCCGTGTCCACCGGATGGGTGATGCCATCCACGGTGATCTTCACCGTGTTGGCGTGGCCACCGGCGTAGCTGCCCGCCTCGAACAAGGTCACGCTGTGCTCACGCCCCAACAGCCATGCCGCCCCCAAACCGGCAATCCCACCACCCACCACCGCAATGCGGCGCGGTTTGGCAAAACCACTGGATTCGGACTGACGGGAAGGAATGGGTGCATTCATTGGAATTCTCCTGTAAGCACTGACATATTTGTCCTAGACAAATTTGATCTCTGCCTCTAGCATAGAAAGTGATTTGACCCATGTCAATGTTTTGTCCAGGACAAAATGAAAAATACCCAAACAGACATCCAAGGCCTGCCGATCGCCGCCGTCGAGCGCGACACCGGTCTGCTCAAAGACACCCTGCGTGTCTGGGAGCGCCGTTACGGCTTCCCACAGCCCCTGCGCGATGTGAACGGCGAGCGCCTGTATCCGGCAAACCAGGTGGATCGGCTTCGTCAGATCAAGCGTCTGATTGACCAGGGCATGCGCCCCGGCAAGATTTTCGCGGCCGACGAATCCACGCTGGCCGAGTGGCTGGCGGGCAGCGGCGTCAGCGAAGCGGCACCCGGACACTTCCGCGAACTGATTGAACTACTGCACCAGCAACGCAGCGAAGACCTGCGCCAGATGCTGCAGCAAAACCTGCTCAAGCTAGGCCTGCAGCGCTTCGTAACGGACTTGCTGGTCCCGCTGAATGTAGAAGTCGGGCTCGCCTGGATGCGTGGCGACATCAGCGTCAGCGACGAACACTTGTACACCGAGCAAGTCCAGAACACCCTGCGCAGCGCCATCCATGCCCTGCACAGTCCCGGCGGCAGCCCGCGCATCCTGCTCACCACCTTCCCGGATGAGCTGCACAGCCTCGGCCTGCTGATGGCCGAAGCCATGCTCGCACCCGAGGGCGCGCACTGCACCTCGCTCGGCACCCAGACCCCGTTGGCCGATCTGGCCAAGGCCGCGAAAGCCGGCAACTACGACATCGTGGCCCTGTCTTTCAGCCAGAACTACGCCGCGCGCCAGGCCTGGGCCGGGCTGGCCGAGTTGCGTCGCCAGCTACCCGCACACATCACCCTGTGGGCCGGCGGCCGCCATCTATGCGAGCGGGCGCCCGCCATCGACGGCCTGCGCACGCTCGCCGAGATCAGCGACGTGCTCGTCGCGCTGGAAGAATGGCAGGCGACACAGGCCTGAACGTCATCCAAAGAAAAGCCCCCGGCAAAGCCGGGGGCCAAAATGATCTTTCCCGCCGCGGCCTCAGTATCGGAACCGGGGAGAAATCGAGCGTAAACAGATGGCGAGCAAGGGCTTTTCTGGCCCTGATCAGCCCTTCAGATGCTCCGTCAGCATTCGCGCCACGCCCGCTTTCCAGTCCGGCAGGCGCAGGCCGAAAGTCACCTGCAGCTTGCGCGTATCCAGTCGGGAATTGAGCGGGCGCTGTGCCGGCGTGGGGTAATCGCTGGTCGGGATTGCGCTCACTTCGCGTAGTTTCAATTCGATCCCAGCGGCCCGCGCCTGCGCAAATACAAACTGCGCGTAGTCATGCCAATTGGTTTCGCCACCGGCGACGCAGTGATACAAACCCGAAGGAAAATCTCGCAAGTCGCAAGTCGCAAGTCGCAAGTCAAGAAAACGCTTCACCGCATGCGCCGTCACGTCGGCCAGCAGATCTGCACCGGTTGGTGCTCCGATCTGGTCGGCGATGATCTTCAGTTGCTCGCGCTCACCGGCGAGCTTGAGCATGGTCTTGGCAAAATTGGCGCCGCGCGCCGCATACACCCAGCTGGTGCGCAGGATCAGATGCGGGCAACCAGCGGCCTGTACCAACTGCTCGCCTTCCAGCTTGGTCTGGCCGTAAACGCTCAAAGGCGCCGTCGCAGCCATCTCGTCACGCGGCGCATCGCCACTGCCGTCGAAAACATAATCGGTCGAGTAATGCACCAGCAGCGCGCCCAGCTCAGCCGCCACCTGCGCCACCAAACCCGGCGTCGTCGCATTCAGTTTGCGCGCGAATTCCGGCTCGCTCTCGGCCTTGTCCACCGCCGTATGCGCCGCCGAATTCACGATCACGTCGGGGCGCAGCGCGCGCACTGTCGCAGCTACAGCCTCGGGCTGACTGAAATCGCCGCAGTGATCCTTGCTATCAAAATCCAGCGCGATCACCTCGCCCAAAGGCGCCAGTGCGCGCTGCAATTCCCAGCCGACCTGGCCACCGCAGCCCAGGATCAAGATCCTTTTCGCAAGTCGCGAGTCGCAAGTCGCAAGTCGCACCCCAGCCAGCCCCTCTTGCGAATCGTTCGGTGTAGCACTGTTCATTTCACCATCCCAGAAGAAATTTTCTTTGAAAACCCGCTCAACAACTGCCCTACGCGATCCGCCTGTTCAAGCGACTCGTGTCCCTCCGACAGATAGCCCAACATGACCGCGATCTGCAACTGGGTATCAAGCTCGCTCAAAGAGCCTCGTGCAATGCTCAGAAAATGCAAATACTCGCGATCACCATTTCGCGCAGCCCCCTCAGCAATATTTGAAGGAATAGACACAGCCGCCCGTCGCATCTGACTCGTCAGCCCGAACATCTCTTCACGGGGAAATGCAGCGGTCCCCGCATAGATCATTCTCACCAAGACCATCGCTTGCTGCCAGGCATCGAGCTTCTGATGCGGTTTTGTCATAAAACCCCTTTAGCTGCGTCACACTGCACGACTTGCGACTTGCGACTTGCGACTTGCGACTTGCGACTTGCGACTTGCGACTTGCGGATCAGTAAATCTTCTCACTCATGATCTGCAGCAGATACTGGCCATAACCACTCTTGGCCAGCGGCTTGGCGATGGCTTCGAGCTGCGCGTTGTCGATCCAGCCATTACGCCAGCAAACCTCTTCAGGGCAGCACACCTTCAGGCCCTGGCGCTTTTCCAGGGTCTGGATGAACTGGCTGGCTTCGAGCAGACTTTCGTGCGTGCCGGTATCCAGCCAGGCATCGCCACGGCCCATCAACTGCACGTCCAGCTCGTTGCGTTCCAGATAGATGCGATTCAGGTCGGTAATTTCCAGCTCGCCGCGCGCGGAAGGCTTCAGGTTGCGGGCGAAATCAACAACCTGATTGTCATAGAAATACAGGCCGGTCACAGCGTAGCGGCTGCGTGGCTGCTTGGGCTTTTCTTCCAGACTGATCGCGCGGCCTTCGGCATCGAATTCGACCACGCCGTAACGTTCCGGATCAGTCACCGGATACGCGAACACGGAAGCACCACTCGTGCGCGCATCGGCAGCCTTCAGGCGCTCGGCCAGCGCATGACCATAGAAAATGTTATCGCCCAGCACCAAAGCCGACGGGCCATCACCGACAAAATCCGCGCCGATGATGAAAGCCTGCGCCAGCCCGTCCGGGCTGGGCTGCACGGCGTATTCCAGCTTGATCCCCCAGGCCGAGCCATCGCCCAGGAGCTGCTCGAAGCGCGGTGTATCCTGCGGTGTCGAGATGATCAGGATCTCGCGAATCCCGGCCAGCAGCAGTGCACACAAAGGGTAGTAAATCATCGGCTTGTCATACACCGGAATCAGCTGCTTGCTGATCGCCAGGGTGACAGGATGCAGGCGGGTGCCTGATCCGCCCGCAAGGATGATTCCCTTGCGGGCGGTGTGCTGAGTGCTGAGTACTGAGTGCTGAGTCATGCCTGTTCGCTCCGGTTGTCATTCAGCGAAGCCCTGAGACCACCCAGAATCCGGGAGACCTCATGCGCCTGCGCCTGATGTTGTTTCAATTGTTCTTCATTGATGTAGCCGATATCACCCGCGACGTAGAGCTGACTGCGCAGTTCGGCGCACGAGGCCTTGGCAATCACTATGTAGCGATGAAATTCTGGTCGGGTTCCGCGTTCAAAACCTTCTGCAATATTTGACATGACTGAAACGGCAGCCCGCTGGATCTGATCACGCAAACCGAAGTCTTTAGCAAAGGCTCCTTCACGCGTCAAAGCGTAAATTGCAACAACCAGCTCGCGCGCCCTCTGCCAGGCAATCAGATCCTCAAACCGCTGCACGCCCAAGCTTTTCTCCTCAGTACTCAGCACTCAGAACACAGCACTCCGCCGCAGGCGGCCTCACTCAGTCCTCAGAACTCATTGCTCAGCACTGACTAGCTACGCGAAGCGTAGTTAGTCTCAAGCCACTCGCGGTAAGCCCCGCTCAACACATTCGCCACCCAATCC
>NZ_JBEWZI010000020.1:0-71175 GCF_040566545.1 Uliginosibacterium flavum | reverse complement strand
ACGAGAGGGGCGCATTCTACACACCCTACAAACACTGTCAAGCAATTTGTTCAAACAACAAATCCACTTAACTTCCTGCAAAACCGCGCCAGAACTACGTCTGACTCATTTTTCAGCTCTGCCGGTTTCGAACAAACTCGTCATCAGCAGAGAAGCGGAATTATGGCCAAGACCAAGCCTCGCGTCAAGGTCTTCGCGCCAAAAAGAACGATATTTTTTGTGCGCAAAACATCCGCTCTCAGCCATCCCCACCCGTACGGCCAACGAAGAGCCATATAAATTAAGCTACTATCGTCGCTTCAGACTTGCCTCCAAGGATTTCGACGCGTGATTTACCTTTGCCGCGCAAGCTGCCTTCCGGCAGCCCTACTGTTGTGTGCATGCGCCTCTCCCGGAGTCAATCTGGATCCGCGCCCGCATGTAAGCCAAGTTTCCAGTACGGGCTCATCCCCGGCTAGCATTCCGCCGCCAGCAGCGCGCAGCTTTTCGCTCCCTACGCCCAAGAGCCCGCCAAAGCCGGAAACCTATTCCGTCGTTGTTAACAACATAAAGGTGCAGGATCTGCTGTTCGCTCTGGCTCGGGACGCCAAGATCAATATTGACATCCACCCCGGCCTGAGTGGCAACGTCACGCTCAATGCACTGGATCAGACCCTGCCCCAACTCCTGACCCGCATCAGCAAGCAAGTCGACCTGCGCTTCGAGATGGATGGCCCGAACCTGGCGGTCATGCCTGACGCGCCTTACCTGCGGAATTACAAGATCGATTACGTCAATCTGGCACGCGACACCAACAGTGTGATTTCGGTGTCCTCACAGATTGGCTCTACTAGCGGCGCAGGCGCTGACGCCAACTCTGCCCAGAATCAATCAGCGGGCAGCGGCTCGTCTGCCCGGATTCAGAACACCTCAAAAAACCGCTTCTGGGACAGCCTGATCCAGAACGTGAAGGATCTGCTTCGCGAAACCGACAAGGTTTTGCCCGAGGGCAGTTCCGAACGCACCGTGCTGGTCGATCAACAAGGATCAACCACCCAACAGGAAACACGAAAACTCAAGACAGAAGGTGCGATTACAAAAACAGGAGGCGACAACACCAATAGCGCCATAACAACCGAACGCATCATCACCTTCCGCGAAGCAGCTTCGGTCATTGCCAACGTAGAAACCGGCGTTCTCGCAGTTCGTGCCACCTCTCGCCAACAGGAGAAAGTACAGGAATTCCTGGATCGGGTCATGAATAGCGCCAAGCGCCAAGTACTGATTGAAGCCACCATTGCCGAAGTAGAGCTCACTCAGGATTACCAGCAAGGCGTCGACTGGTCGGCACTCAATATTTTCGATACCGGATTCCGCGTTATCCAGGGTGCAAAAGGGGCAATTCTGAATGCCGCAGCGCCCTCGCTGGTCGAACTGGGTTACGACTCCAGTCGCGGTCAGTTCAAAAGTGCAATCCGCCTGCTGGAATCCTTTGGAACGGTCAAAGTACTATCCAGCCCGAAACTGTCTGTTCTCAACAACCAGACAGCCGTGATGAAAGTTGTGGATGACAAGCTTTACTTCACATACGAGGTCAAGGAAACCGACGCCACAACAACCACTGCGGCCAAAACGACCATCACATCCACCCTGCACTCGGTTCCAGTCGGTCTCGTCCTGACCATTACACCGCAAGTCGGCGAAGATGACTCGGTCACACTGAATATCCGTCCAAGCCTGTCGCGGGTCATCAAAGACCTGAAAGATCCCAGCCTGCAGCTCATGAAGAACGGCGCTACCGTAGAAAACCTTATCCCCATCATCCGTGCGCGCGAGTTCGATTCGGTCATGCGCATCAACAACGGCAACATCGCGGTGATGGGCGGCCTGATGGAAGATTCGCTCAACAACAACACCGACTCCATCCCCGGCGCCAGCAACACCCCGCTCATTGGCGGCCTGTTCCAGAACCGCAACGACACCAAACGCAAAACCGAACTGGTGATTTTCGTACGGCCAACCATCGTGCGTAATCCGAGTCTGGATGGGGACTACCGCGCTTTCGCATCACAAGTGCCGACTGAACGCTTCTTCGACATCACCACCGGGCCAGACATTCCCAAATTGCCCGAGGCCAAGCCATGAGTTTGCTGATCGACGCGCTCAAGCAGGCAGAGGCCGCGCAACGCCAGACGCCGCCAACGGAAGGGCCGACAGCGGGCGCCGCCTTGCAGCTGGAGCCCGTCGAGCCCCCAGCTAAACCCACTCCAGTAGCCCCGGCAGCCTCGACACAAAGCGCTGCGGCATCCCCCCGAGCGAATCCGCGCACACCGTCGCACGAGGCTGCACGCGAACTGTTTGAAGTAAAACGCAGCGCCGCCCCGAGCCGCTTGCCCCTAATTCTGGCGGCGGGCGGTCTGGCCTTGCTGGCCGTTGGCGCGGCCTATATCTGGTGGGCGACTCAGCCACGCGGCGGCATGCAACTAGGTGCAGGCGCTCCCCTGACCAATGCTTCAGCAAAATCGGCGCCGGTGTCGGTCACAACGCCCATCACGCCTTCGCCGCAAGCTCAATCGGTGCCCCTTGCTCGGCCCGCGCCCATCGCTGTCACAGCGCCGACGCAAAAGACAAGACCCGCAGCACCTACCCGAGAAGCCGCTCCCAGCAAGCCTCTGCAGCCAGACACCTCCGAGACGCCCGTCCTGCGCCGCTCTCCAGCCTTCCTGCCTGCCAACGATGCCGCGGCGCCCATCCAGCAAGCCTTCGCCGCTTATGCTGCCGGCGATCTGGCTTCGGCGCGTCAAGGCTTGCTTGGCGTATTGCGCACCGAACCGAAAAATATTGATGCGCTCAATGCCATGGCCATGATCGCCTTACGCAGCGGACGCCCGGAAGAAGCCGAGCGTTACTACCGCCAGGCCTTGGTCGTTGATCCCAAGGATGCCAACACGCGCGCCCAACTCGTCCTGCTATATAGCGAAGGCGATCCCGCCACGGCCGAAAGCCGTCTGCGCCAGTTGCTGACCGAACAACCGGAGTCCGCCACGGCCCTGTTCGCGCTGGGCAGCATCTACGCGCGCCAATCGCGCTGGAGCGAAGCGCAACGTGCCTTCTTCCAGTCCCACACGCTGGACACCACGAATGCCGACACGCTCTACAATCTGGCGGTCAGCCTTGATCATCTGAACCAGCCCAAGCTGGCCCAGCAATACTACGAACGTGCTGCGGCAACAGGCCGGCGTGGCCAGGTCGCCTTTGATCCGGAGGCTGCGCGCAAGCGTGCCAGCGCCCTGCAAGACGCCGCCAGCAGCAAAACCGCCAGCCCCTGAGCCCGGCCCGAAACATGAACGCACCTCACCATCAACCTCTCGGGCAGTTGCTGATCACGCATGGCGTGATCACCGAAGACCAGTTGCGCATCGCGCTGCACGAACAAGGCCGCTCCAATCTCGCCCTCGGCAAGCTGCTGGTGCAGCTCGGTTTCGTCACCGAAGCAGCGCTGCGCGACGCCCTGTCTGAATCGCTGGGCAAGCAAGGCGTCGACCTGACCAGAGCGATTGCCGATACCGACGCGCTGGCGCTGGTGCCCGAAGAAATCGCCAAACGTCATCGCCTGCTGCCTTTGCGCTGGGATTCAGAAACCCGCCGCCTGACCGTGGCGATTGCCGATACCGACGACATCGTCGCCCTCGACAAGCTGCGTGCGCTGCTGCCAGACGAAACGCTGGTCGACACTTTGCTCGCCGGCGAAAACGAAATCGCCCATGCCATCGATCAGTACTACGGCTTCGAACTGTCGATTGACGGCATCCTCACCGAGATCGAAACCGGCGAAATCGACTACCGCTCGCTGGCCGCCAGCGATCAGTACGACCAGCCCATCGTGCGCCTGATCGATGCGCTGATGGCCGATGGCGTCAAGCGCGATGCCTCCGACATCCACTTCGAACCGGAGGCCAGCTTTCTGCGCATCCGCTACCGCATCGACGGTTTGCTGCGCCAGATCCGCGTACTGCACAAATCCTACTGGTCGGCGATGGCGGTACGCATCAAGGTGCTGGCCGGCCTGAACATCGCCGAAACCCGCGCACCGCAGGACGGACGCATCTCGCTCAACGTACGCGGCCGCCCGGTGGATTTCCGCGTCTCCTCACAACCGACGATCCACGGCGAAAACGTCGTCCTGCGCATCCTCGACCGGCAAAAAGGCATCGTCCCGCTGGATCGTCTGGGGCTGGGCGACACCCAGCTCGAAATGCTCAAGCTGATGATTGCCCGCCCCGAAGGCATCATCCTGTTCACCGGCCCGACCGGCAGCGGCAAGACCACCACGCTGTACTCGATCCTGAATCACATCAACTCCGAGGGCATCAACATCATGACCCTCGAAGATCCGGTCGAATACCCGATGCAGATGATCCGCCAGACCTCGGTCTCGGAAGCCACCAAACTCGACTTTGCCAACGGCATCCGCTCGATGATGCGGCAAGATCCGGACGTGATCCTGATCGGCGAAATTCGCGATTCAGAAACCGCCGAAATGGCCTTCCGCGCCGCCATGACAGGCCATCAGGTCTACGCCACGCTGCACACCAATTCGGCCATCGGCGTGATCCCGCGCCTGTTCGACATCGGCATCCTGCCCGACATCATGGCCGGCAACATCATCGGCGTCGTCGCCCAGCGTCTGGTACGCAAGCTGTGCCCGCACTGCCGCCGCCAGCGCGCACCCGAACCCTACGAACTCAAGCTACTCGGCGCCGGCAATGAACGTCCGGTGTATTCCCTGTTTGAAGCCGTCGGCTGCCCGGCCTGCGACAATCAGGGTTACAAAGGCCGCATGGCCATCATGGAACTAATGCGCATGGATGCGGATATCGACGAGCTGATCGCCCGCCGCGCCACCTATCGCGAAGTGCGCAACGCCGCACGTGCCAAGGGTTTCCGCACCCTGGCCGAAGACGGCATCCGCCGCGTCACGGAAGGCCTGACCACGCTGGAAGAACTGGCCCGCGTCGTCGACCTGACCGAGCGCATGTTCAGCGCTGATTTCTAAGGCTGGCACCGTCATGGCCATCTTCGCCTACAAAGCCATGAACGCCGCCGGCAGCCTCGTGCGCGGTGAGGTCGATGCCCTCAATGCGGTCGATCTGGAAATGCGCCTCAAGCGCATGGATCTGGATCTGATCACCAGCAAAGCCTCGCGCAATCCGCTCGGGCGCACGCGCGGACGCCTGCCGGTGCGCGAACGCAGCCTGTTCTGCTTTCACCTCGAACAACTGACCCGTGCCGGCGTGCCGCTGATTGATTCACTGACCGATCTGCGCGACTCCACCGAACACCCGCGCATGCACGCAGTGATCGCCTCACTAGTCGAAAGCATCGAAGGTGGCCGCAGCCTGTCTCAAGCGCTGGCCGAACACTCGGACGCCTTCGATTCCGTGTTCTGCGCCCTGATCCGCGCGGGCGAAACCAGCGGCAATCTGCCTGACGTACTCAAGGAGCTCAACGAGGCGCTCAAGCGCGAAGACGAACTCGCCTCCTTCGTGCGCAAGCTCGCGGTCTATCCCAGTTTCGTCCTCACCATCACTCTAGTCGCCGTCTTCGTCGCGATGATTTACGTGGTGCCCGAACTCGCCAAACTGTTCCGCTCCACCGGCGTCGAGCTGCCCTTCCAGACCAAGCTGCTGATGTGGGTTTCCAGCGTCATCACCCACTACTGGCCGCTCATCATCGGCACGCTGGTGGGCAGCATCATCACCCTCAGCACCCTGATCCGCACCCACCCGGCGGTCACCCTGCGCTGGGATCGTTTCAAACTTGCCCTACCCATCATCGGCAGCGTTTATCGCAAGATCGTGCTGTCGCGTTTTGCCAACCTGTTTGCCATGATGTACGCATCGGGCATTCCGATCATCGACACCATCCGCGTGGCCCAGGATGTGGTCGGCAATCGCGTCATGCGCGACGCGCTGGAGCGCGTCGAACAGCTCATCGCCGAAGGCCATAACGTCACTGCCGCTTTTTCTGCCGTGGGTTTGTTCCCGCCGCTGGTCGTGCGCATGCTGCGAGTGGGCGAGCACACCGGCTCGCTCGACCAGGCCCTGCATAATGTCGGCTATTTCTACGAACGCGATGTGCGCGAATCCACCGCCAACCTGCAGGTCAGCATGGAAGTATTATTAATGGCATTGCTGGGCGGGCTGATCCTGTGGATTGCGATCTCCGTCCTCGGTCCGGTTTATGACATCATCACCAAGATGAAGATCTGACATGCTCACCCGCTACCTCCATTGCATCGATCACACCGGGCTCTCCAGCTATCTCAGCGCGGGCGGAGAAAGTCAGGCCGTGGCGCGCTATCCGGACAGCAGCGAGGGGGTCAGCCAGTTCTCTGCCTGGCTCGCCCGCGCCCGACCGGGCACCCACACCCTTCTGGTCGATCTGCCGGATGAAGGCTTCCAGTCCGAAACCATTCCCTTTGTTGCCGGCGCGGATCGCAAAACCCTGATCGCCCGCAAGCAGGCCCAGCTCTTCTTCGGCTCCCCGTACAGCACGGCCATTTCGCTGGGTCGCGAAAAGGAAGGCCGGCGCGACGAGCGCATCCTGTTTGCGGCCGTCACCCGTCCTGCCGCGCTGGAGCCCTGGCTGGCCGCCCTGCACCAGCACGAAGCCCCGCTGGCCGCGCTTTACAGCGTGCCGCTGCTCACCCGCCAACTGCTCAGCGGGCTCAATCCGGAAAGCCCGCGCGGCCTGATCGTCAGCTTCTCGCCCGCCGGCATCCGCCAGACTTATTTCGAGAATGGCGAGCTGCGCTTTTCGCGTCTCTCACCGGCGCCCGAGGGCGACTACGCCAGCTGGGGCGAAGCCTGCCTGCGCGAAACCCAGAAGACCGTCCAGTACCTCACCACCCAGCGCTGGATTACCCGCAATGTGCGCCTGCCGGTGTGGCTGCTGCTTGCCCGTCACGATTTCGCCGCAGTGCTGGCCAGTCTGGAGCGCGCCGAGCAACTCGACTTCCACCTCGTCAATCTCGAAACCCTCGCCCATCACTTCGGCGAGCGCAGCCGCACCACCGCCTCCGACAGCCACCCGCTGATGATGCGGCTGGCCCTGCGTGCCGGACGCGCCCCGCAACTTGCCCCTGATAACGAACGCCGCAGCTATCAACTGCAGCGCCTGCGTCAGGCCATCCTGTGGGGCGGCGCGATTGCCGCCGGCGTGCTGCTCTGCCTGGCCCTCAACAATCATCTGGCCAGCCGCAGCCTGTGGCAGCAAGGCGCAGCCCTGCAGGCCGAAAGCCAGCAAGAGGAATTACGCTACCAGCAATTGCTCGCCACCCTGCCGCAACTGCCCACCTCCCTCGAATCCCTGCACAGCGTCGTCAATGGCATTGATCAGCTTGCCGCCCGCCGCGCCGACCCGGCCGACGCCCTGCGCCGCCTCGCACATGTTCTTGACGATTACCCCGATGTCGACGTCCTGCGCATCGACTGGCAACAAGCCGACGACGCCTCCGGCACAGTCAGCGCCACCCTTGATGCTGCCCTGCCGCTGAGCGCCGCCGCCGACCCGCGCGCCGCCATCATCCGCATCCGCGCCTTCGCCGCTGCCGTGCGTGCCCAAGGCGACGAGCTCAGCCTGCTCAACCTGCCCTTCGATGTCGAGTCCGACAAAACCCTGCGCAGCGGCGCCGATACCCCCAACAAGCGCCCCGAATTCAAGCTGCGCCTGCTCATCAGCCCGGAGAAGCAGCCATGAACAGCCGCCCTCTTCTTGCACAAAAAAGCGCCCGCCAGCTCAGCCTCAGCGTGCTCGTCGCCGTCGTCCTCATCGCCCTTGGCGGCGGACTTCTGTGGGCCTCGCAACAACAACTCAAGCACGCCCAGCGCGAACACGACAGCGCCCGCAGCGCCGCCCAGGCCCTGCATCAGCGCTATCAAAAAGCCCAGGCCGATGAACCCACCATCCGCCAGACCATCGCGCGTTTCGACCAACTGCACCAGCAAGGCCTGATCGGTGCCGAGAACCGCCTGGACTGGGCCAACGCCCTGCGCAACATCGGCCAGACTCGCCGCCTCGGCAAACTCGAATTCAGCCTCGCCCCGCAACGCGAACTCGCCAAACTCGATGCCGCCGGCCAGTTCGCCAGCAAAGCCAGCCAGATGAAACTCAGCCTGCAACTGCTGCACGAAGGCGATCTGCTGCGCGTCCTCGACGACCTGCGCAACATCAGCGGCGCCATCGTCCAGCCCCGCAAATGCAGCCTCAGCGAACTGGCAGGCGCCGCCGATCAAGGCAACGCCCGCCTCGCCGCCGAATGCGAACTAGACTGGATAACGGTGCAAGCCCCCGCCGCCACAGCCAATCTCAAACAACCATGACCCCTACCCGTACAGCCGCGATCAGACTCACTCTTCAGGCCATCGCCTGCGCGAGCCTTGCCTGCTGCGGCTATGCATGGGGGCAGGCTGCAGAAGCCCAACCGGAGCGGGTCTCCGAGCAGAGCCTCGGCCGCCTCTTCCACACCCCGCAACAGCGTGCCGTACTCGATGAACTGCGACGCCGCAACGCCCGCATCAGCCACGAACAGGAATCCGACACCATCGCCCTGCAAGGCATCGTGCGCCGCTCCAGCGGCCGCAGCACCGTCTGGATCAACGGCCAGGCCCACAGCAGCCACGCCCCCGTCGCCAGCTACGGCGAGCGCTCCGCACGCGTGTTTGTCGGCGAAGGCAAGACGGTGGAGTTGAAGGTGGGCGAACAGATCCGGCTGACGCCGGAACAGGCTGAGGGGAAGAAGCCGTGAGGCGCGGGGAGCAGGGGTATGTGCTTGTCGCCGTTCTGGCGCTGATGCTGGCCATCGGCGCGGCATGGTGGATTCGAGGACTAGGCGGAGGCGGCGTTTCAGAACAACGCCACACAGTCCAAACCAGCCAGGCCCTGACGACAGCCAAGGAAGCCTTGCTGGCCTATGCACAAACCCAGAGCAACACACCAGGCGCACTCCCTTGTCCTGTAACCGAGGCCGGTACAGCCGTGGCTGATTGTTCAATCTCAAGCAAAGCTTTTCCGCTCGGCAACACCACAGTAAAAATCATTGGTCGCGTCCCATGGAAAACACTAGGGATCGATGCCCCAAAAAACGGCGGCAACGACTGCCTGTGGATGCTGCTTTACATGCCCATGCGCACGCCCGTCAGCACCATCAATCGCAGCGAATTTCCTGTAAGCGCCAGCGCACCCACCGACAAAACGCAAAGCTTATGGCTTGAAGGGAATGCATACCCAGCCTTGCTGATATCCCCTCTGCCCGCCACGGCAGGGCAAGTCAGAACGTGGACGACGGGCAGCACGTGCTCATCAGGTAGCATCGCAAGCTATCTGGATGCAAGCACTGGTGACAAAACCGTAAATACGGTTTCTCAGACGTTCGACGTCCGCCCAATTTCCATGAACGAATTGCTGCGGCCCACACTGAAGCGGGTTCTGGAACCGCTGAGTCTGTCTTGCGCTAGGTCATTGACTGCAAACTACCCGACGTCCACCTCTATCAGCAGCATCCGCAACGCAGATCTCAGCAAATCAAGTTTGGTGGATGCCTTCGATCTTGCGCTCGGAGGCTGCGATCAAATTGAAAAATGCTCGCAAGTGCTTGCCAGCTTCAAACTGGATTTGCAGCATTACGATCCTCAACTGGAGCAAGGACTGTCGCTTGATGACAAAGAAATGATCAAGGGCTGGTGCACGCTCTATCGCGACAAAAATGACGCAGCGCTCACAGCAGGAAGCTGCCCGGTTCAAACTCACAGCGCAGACAGCTCATTGAACACCCCGCCATTCTGGCTCTGCCACAATGGCTGGTACGATCTCATCCAGTACAACAAAGACGATCAGACGCTATCTATATCGCTCAACACGACCCCTCCCTACAAATGCACGACTCAGCTGTCGAGCGGCGAAATCCAATGCAAATGACAAGGGCCAGGCACGGCCAAGCGCTCCGGACTTCAGGTTTTACGCTGATTGAGATTGCAATCTCACTGACGGTGATCGCCTTTCTGATGATTGGTGGTATTTCCATGCTGCGCATTCAGAACGAGCGCGCACGCTTTGCGGAAACGAAAGCCGCCATGGACGAAGCAACTCAAGCTTTGCTGGGTTTTGCTGCCAGTCACGGCTATTTACCCTGCCCTGCCAGCCCGACAGAGAGTGATGATACAAAGTTTGGAACTGCGCTTCCTGGCTGCGGCAGCGGCGCGAACCGAGGAATTGTACCGTCGCGTGATTTAAGCATCAGTGGAGTGGACGGTTGGGGTCAATACCTCAGTTATGAAGTGACCTATGCGCTCACCTTGCCCCCCATCACGGCCGGAATCACAAACTTCGCCCTTGATACTGGAGGAACCCTCAAGCTGCGCACATCAAGCGCCAGCGGAAATCCCGTTGTCACAGACACTGCAACGGCATTCGCACTTTGGTCGCACGGGCCCAACGGGCACTACGGCATCAGCTTCCAGCGTGTACCGCAACCAGCCAGCGATCAACCCGGTGTTATTGCAGCCAACCCGGATGAAACTGCCAACACACCAACCCCTGCACCAAGCATCCCTCCTGCGGCACGCATCCTAGTCTCCCACGACGAAGTTTCGAGCCCGAGTAACCCGGAAAAGAATTTCGACGACCGCTTTGTGTGGATGTCCCGTTTCATCCTTTTCCGGACCATTTCAAGCGCTGGCTATTGCATCCCGCACTCTGGCTCAACGGATACCTGCAACAACTCAACCAGCAGTTCAAGTTCAAGCTCCAGTTCTGGCTCAAGCTCGGGAGCGGGTTCCAGCTCCTCCGGAGGCAGTTCAACATCCTCAAGCGGTGGCTAGCCCGCATGCCCAACAAACCCTCCCTCCTCCACCGCCTGCGCACCGCCTGCATCGAGCTCGGCGACAGCGAGGAGTTGCGCCTGCAGAAGTCGCTGCTGGTGTTCATCAGCGGGCTGGTGAGCATTGCCGGGGCGATCTGGTTGTTGATTTACTGGGCACTGGGGCCGCAGTTGTCGGCGTCCTTGCCGTTTTACCTGCAGATCGTCGTTGCGCTGAATCTGCTGGTCTTCGCGCGCTGGGGCAATTTCGATCTGTTCCGCATCACGCAACTGGCGATCCTGTTGTTCTTCCCCTTCATTGCGCAATGGGCGCTCGGCGATTTCATTGCGGCTTCGGGTCTGATCTTGTGGGGCATGCTGGCACCGGTGTGCGCCTTGTTGTGTCTGGGGGTGCGCGAGTCGATGCCCTGGTTTACGGCCTATCTGGTGCTGACCCTGATCACCGGCGGGGCGGATTATTTTCTGGCCGATTTCGGCATGGTTACCAGCAGCGTGCCGCGCAAGGTATCGGTGCTATTTTTCGCACTGAACTTCGCGACGATTTCGACCATGGTGTATCTGTTCCTGCGCTTTGCGATCCGCGAACGCAATCACACCCAGGCGATGCTGGAAGAGGCCCATGCGCGGCTGGAGGTTGAACAGGCCCGCTCCGAGCGCCTGTTGCTGAACGTGCTGCCGGCACCCGTGGCGGCACGACTGAAAGCTTCGGACGAGACGATTGCGGATGGCTTTGCGGAAGCCACGGTGATGTTCGCAGACATCGTAAACTTCACCGAACTGGCCGCCGGCATGCCGCCAACCGAGGTGTTTGCATTGCTCAACCATGTGTTCGGCAAGTTTGATGACATGGCAGGTGTGCGCGGGCTGGAAAAGATCAAAACCATCGGTGATGCCTACATGGTGGCAGGGGGACTGAACGAGAACAGCAAGGATCCGTGCGCGGCAATTGCCGATCTGGCTCTGCACATGCGTGACTGGCTAGCGGAGGATTCGGCACTACACGGGCGCAGCCTGCAAGTACGAATCGGCATCGGCACCGGGCCGGTCGTGGCAGGCGTGGTAGGACGCAAGAAGTTCATTTACGACCTGTGGGGCGACACGGTGAATCTGGCCAGCCGGATCTCGTCGGAAAGCCACCCGAGCTGCATCCAATGCGACGCGACGACCTTTGCGCGCCTGAAATACCGTTTCGTTTTTGAAGACCCTGTGACGCTGCGCCTGAAGGGCAAGGGCATGGTCAGCGTCTGGCGTCTGCTCGGCCAGAACGGCGGAAAATCCGCCAGCATTGCGCCTGCCGCCTCCCACTATCCGCTGGATATTGATGTAAGTGGCGTTGACTGAGTGCTGCCGCCTGCGGCGGAGGACTGAGCAATGAGTGCTGAGGATTGAGTGGGCATGCTTGCAGAGCCGCGCCAGTATTGGCTCTGCGGGCATCTTCCCGAAAACAGTTACTGGGTGCGGCTCTCCAGCACGCCTCGTAGGAGCTAGCGAAGCTGGCGATGGGAGCCTCCATTCACGCCCGGATCGCCAGCTTCGCTAGCTCCTACAAAAAAACTCCGCCGCTGACGTGCGGCGGAACTCACGACCCAGCACTCTGATAAAACCATGAGAATCCGTTACAACGCCCCCGCCGTTCTGAGTTTTTCGCTGCTCTGCGTGGCGGTATTCGTCCTCGGGATGCTCGTCCCACCCATCCAGCTCCTGTTCTTCGTCCCCGGCTCAGGCGGCTTCGCTTTCAGTCAGCCCTTAAGCTGGTTCCGTCTGCTGAGCCATGCAGCCGGGCATGCCAGCTGGGATCACCTGCTCGGTAATTTGTCTTTCATCCTGCTGCTCGGGCCGATTCTGGAAGAAAAGTACGGCAGTGGTCGCCTGCTGGGCATGATGCTGGCCACTGCGCTGATCACCGGCGTACTCAACGTGCTGCTGTTTTCCAGCGGTTTGCTGGGCGCCAGCGGTATCGTCTTCATGTTCATCCTGCTGGTGAGTTTCACGAATTTCCGCAATGGCGAAATCCCCTTGAGCTTTCTGCTGATCGTCGCGGTCTTCCTCTCACGCGAGCTGCTGCAAGGCCTGCGCGCCGATCACGTGGCGCAGTTCGCCCATCTAATTGGCGGCGCCTGCGGCAGCCTGTTCGGGTTCCGGCTGGCTGGGCGGCGGGCGTAGGCAATCCCTCCACTTTTCCTTCTCACATCACAAATACCATGACCACATCCTCTGAGCAAAAACACTCCGGCCTCGGCATTGCCTCGTTCATCATCAGCCTGATCGCGGGATTCCTGCTATTCATCCTGTTCGCCGTCGCAGGCGTAATGGAAAATACGAGTCCCGGCGGCATCGACGAAGAATCGGCTGGCGCGATGATCATCGGCCTGTTCCTGATTCTGCTGATCATGGTCGAAGCTATCGCGCTCGGTCTGGGCATCGCCGGAATAGTGCAAAAAGATCGGAAGAGCGTGTTCGCTATTCTCGGTACGGCTTTTTCCGCGCTCGCCTTCGTCGGCAGTGGACTGCTGATGCTGGTGGGCAGCCTGATGTAGGCTTGTTTCTACACGGATTCCGCTGAACTGACTGTCGGGCTACGCGGTTTTGCCTTGGAAGGGCGCATCGCGCGCCCGACTTGCGACTCGCAACTCGCGACTCGCGACTCGCGCAATTTTTAATGCTGCGTCGCGTGTCGGGCCTCTTGCCAGGCACGCACGGCTTCTGCGGACAGCTGGTTGACCTGATCGCGCGAAGCGTCAGGCAGCTCGCGGGTCAGGCCGGCGAAAAGCTCTTCGGTCATTTCCTGCTCCAGCCCGCTGGCAGCCAGACCATGCTGCAGGCAGCGGATCTGGATGGTGGCCAGGGTGTCGGCGACCAGACGCCAGCCCAGCGTGGGCATGGCACGATTGAGGGCGAGTAGCATGCCGCCCAAGAGATGCAGCAGCACCTCGGCCTGTTCGCGATTTTCAGCGGCAATCATGGTGTGCCACAGCGAGAGGTGGAGCTCGCGACGGAAGGCAATCTTGAATTCCAGCGCACTGGCTTCGTCGCCATGCAAGGTGTCGAGAAAGCGCTGGCACATGCCTTCTTCGGCCAGATCCATGTTGTCGCGCAAGTCCGCCAGAATCAGCGAAAGCCCTGCCAGCGCGGGCGCGCCGAAGGCTTGACTATAGGCCAGGCCCCACTGATCCAGCCCGGCCAGAATCATGGCCAAACGCAGGTGGGCGGCTTCGGGTGTGGTCATGCGCGACCATTCGCGCAAGTGACTCGCCAAACGCGCCAGCGCATCTTCCAGTTGTTTGCCCTCGCCATTGGCGGTAAGGCGCAAAGCGGCGGCGAAAGCTTCATGTACGAGGCGCGCAGCCTGGATCTGTACATCACTCGGAGCAAGATCGGCGAGCGAATCGGGCGGCAGGGTTTGAAGAGTGGTGTCGGCCATATGAATCCCGGCGAAAAATCGAAAGTCCGCCATTTTGCCGCAAAGCGCGCCGGCAAGCGACCTGTATGACGCGGCGATGCGCCTGACCGGACTTGTGGTCTATTCCCCGAGGGCCGGATTTCGCGTATGAATAGGCCCCTTGAAAATTTGTCTGTCACTCAATCCAGGAGCTTCACCGTGATCATGCGTATCGTGCTTTTGCTGAGCTTGATGTTCAATCTGCTGATGCTGGCCGCGCCGGCCAACGCTCAAGCGCGCGCCGAAGCCAAGCGCCCCGTGCGCATCCTGCACATCATGAGTTTCAATTCGCCCTATCGCTGGACGGACGGCCAGCTGGACGGTTTCAAAGCCGGCTTGGGGGCCGAGGTCAAAGCCGAATACCAGGTCTTTCAGCTCGACACCAAACGTCAGAGTTCGAAAGAGGAACAGGAACGCAACGCCGGCAAGGCGCGTCAGTTGATCAGTGACTGGAAGCCGGATCTGGTTTACACCTCGGATGATGACGCCATCCAGCTGGTGACTCGCCACTATGTGGGCAGCCCGATTCCCTTTGTCTTCAGCGGCGTGAATGGAAATCCCAAGGAGCTCGGCATCGAAGGCGCGCCGAACATCACCGGCGTACTCGAACGCGAACACGTTGTGGAGACCATCCATCTGCTGCAGACCCTCAAACCAGGCGTGCGTCGCATCCAGATTCTCTCGGACAATGCTGCCTACTGGCCGCAAGTGATTGGACGGGTGCGCAGCCTGGCGCGCAGCAAGCCGGATTTCGAACTGGTCGGTGTGGATCAACCAGTGACTTACGCCGACTTCCAGCATCTGGCGCTGGAGAATCCGAACAAGGCCGACGCTTACCTGATCCTCGGCAACTTCAATTTCAAGGATGCCAAAGGAGCCAACGTCCCCTATCCGCAACTGCAGCGCTGGCTGACGGAAAACAGCAAAGTGCCGGACATGTCATTCTGGGATGACCGCATGCTCCACGGTACGCTGGCTGGCGTAGCCGTATCAGCCTTTGAACAAGGACAGTCTGCCGGCAAACTGGCACGCGCGATTCTGGTTCAGCACCAGAAGCCCGGCAGCCTGCCCATGACACCTACCACCAAGGGCGTACCCGTCATCAATCTGGAACGCGCCCGACAACTGGGCATCACACCCCGCTCAACTCAGCTACTATCCGCCCAGATTGTCACAAGCTACGAGTGGAGCAAGTAATGCTGAAATCCGGTCTGCGCAGCAAGATCATCATCAGTGCCGCGGCAATGATGATTGTCAGCACTGCCACGATTGCGCTGACCACGTCCATGCTTTACGTTTCACAGTATGTCGACACCCTGCAGTCACGCTCCACGGCGGTGGCGCGCGGGCTCACCGTGCAGCTGGAGCGGATTACCAATCTGGGTATCGCCCTGGAAGACATCCTCGGTTTTGACGAGCAATGTGCCGACGCGGTGCGCAGCTACGCGGGCATGAGCTACACCCGGGTGGTCAGCGTCGACGGTCGCATCCTTTTCGACAGCAGCCCGGAGCGCACCGGACAGAAACTGGACTCACCCGCCCTGATCAAAGCCCTGCGCGAAGGCACAATCCGCCCGACAAGCCCGATTGACGATCAATACGTGGTACTGGAACCCATCCTGAACGCCAGCGGCAGCCATGTCGCCAGCGTGATCGTGGCCTTCCCGCGCGAGCTCGTTGACTCCGCGCGCCAGCAGATGCTGCTGCTCGGCGGAGGGTTTGGCGCCAGCGTCGGCGCGCTGGGCCTGTTGATCCTGTACGCCATGCTGCGCCGGCAAGTCATCAAGCCGGTGGCGGCATTGCTGCACACCGTGGCCTACATCCGGGAACACCCGGGCGATTATTCAGTACGCGTACCGCCACAGCGCAATGACGAAATCGGCTTGCTGGTCACCGGCTTCAATCAATTACTCGACAGCATGGAGCAACGCGACCGTGATCTGATCGAGGCACGCGATACCTCGGATCAGGCCAATCGCATGAAGTCCGATTTCCTCGCCGCGATGAGCCACGATCTGCGCACACCGATGCACGCAATCCTGAGCATGAACGAGTTGCTGCGCGGCACCCCGCTGACGGACAAGCAACAGCGCTATTCGCTCAATGTGCACAAGGCCGGGCAATGGCTACTGGGCATCATCAACGACATCCTGGCCTTCGCCAAGATCGAGTCCGGCAAGCTGGAGCTGATGGCGACAGAGTTCGATCTGCGTCAGCTGGTGGAAGACACCGTTACCCTGCAGGAAGATTTTGCGCACAGCAAAAAACTCAGCCTGAGCTGGCAGGTCACCGAAGAAATTCCCGCACGCCTGATCGGCGACGGGCCACGTCTGATGCAGATGCTCACCAATCTGATCAGCAATGCCATCAAATTCACCGAGCAAGGCAGTGTGCATCTGGACGTCAGCCAGACTCACCAGCACATCAGTTTTTCGGTCACCGACACCGGCATCGGCATCGATCCGGCCAAACTGTCACTGCTCTTCGAACCCTTCGTGCAGGTCGCCAGTGCCGACGCCCTGCGCCGCAGCGGCACCGGTCTGGGCCTATCCATCGTCAAACAGCTGGCTGAAGCCATGGGCGGCGAAGTCGGCGTGGATAGTTCGCTGCAGCACGGCGCCACCTTCTGGTTCACCGCCCGCCTGCCTGCAGCCGAGCTGGCACAATCCGAAACCAGCACAGTAACGGCCTGAAGACCCGCTCCCAGCGGACTTCTACGAGCATACCACCTGCAGACTAAAGCCAGATGCGGCTCTTCAGGCAGGCTACTTGCGCTTGCCGATCAGGCCAAAAGCACCCACCACAATCAGGATCAAGGGCCACCAGGTCCGCAGCAGGCCACTGATCTGGCTGAAGTGCAGCACGCCCAGATTGCTGAGCAAAAACACCACGCCCACCAGCAACAGCACGATTGATCCGACACGCGACATTTCAACACCTCCTGAGCAAGATTGAATTCAGACCGGCACTCTGCCTGCGCGATTGCACTACGACAAGTGCGAGGCGCATTCCGCGCATAGCTTCAAAAAAGATGACCGGTCTGAAAACCCGGACGATCGGGCACAGCAATTGCTAAACCTGAGGGACCTACATTCATCAAGGACACCTCATGGATCCCGTCATTCTGCAACTCATCGCCCGCATCAAGATTCGCCTGCGCCAGGAAAAAGCCGTGGTGCTGAACACCCAGCGATTCTTCTCTGACCCTGTGTATGCCTTTCAGGTGCTGGATGCGGCCGAGGATTGCGAAGACATCGAACTGGTCAGCAGCTCACTGGATATCCGCAACCGTCTGGGCTGGATAAAGTCCGGCAACATCGAAAATCTGCTGCCGGCCAAGACCCAGAAAAGCGCACCGGCGCCGCAGAATGGCCCCGAAACAGAGCGTTACATGTTCGGCGCCCGTTCCTGAAAGAGTTTTGAAGTCTCCTCACGCAGGCCTTGCTCCCCCGACCGGTCATCATCAAGCGACCTGAACGGGGAATTTTTCTTCTCACGTCTGCGGCAATTGCCCCAGCGCATCCAGAATCAGACGCGAAATGAGTTCCGCATCCGGCTCGGCCACCGCCACCGAAGGGCGACCCTTCTCGCCGGTTGCGACAATGTGCGGCACAGCACCCGCGCGATCCACCGTGAATTCATTGGCGCACAGGCGGCAATACACTTTATCGCCATGTTTGTGGGTACGAAAAACCGTCACGCAGGGGCCGCACGTGGGGCACTCCTGAATCGGCACGCCGAGATCGGAATGCCCAAGGATGTGACTCAGCGCGCCGGAACGCGCCAGACGCACCAGACGCTCGGCAAAATCCTGATCGAATTGCTTGCCGTAACCTTCCTCAATGATCTCCAGCGCGGCCTCCAGCGACAGCGCCTTGCGCCACGGGCGCGCGCTGGTCATCGCGTCAAACGCATCACACACACCGACGATGCGCGCCGCCAGCGGGATGTTCAGACCCGCCAGACCGTGTGGGTAGCCGTTACCGTCAAATTGTTCGTGGTGATGCCAGATAGCCCCGGAAATCGACGCGGCCAGAGGATGGCCTGCCAGCAGACGCGCACCGAGGGCCGCGTGCTCCTTGACGATTTCATATTCGGATTCGATCAGGCGTTCGGGCCTGGTCAGCACAGCGTCCGAGATCCCGATCTTGCCCAGATCGTGCAGAAAGCCGGCAATCGACACTTGTGCAATCACTTCGCCATCCTGCACGCTGTTTTCAGCGATCAGGCGGCTGTAACGCGATACGCGCCATGCATGGCCCACCGTAAACGGATCGCGCGCCTCGACCATCGCCGCCATCGTGAACAATCCGACAAGATCCTGCCCCATCTGTGACCGCATTTTTAACTCCCTGACATTGCTGCTTGATCATACCTGCATGGCTGCTATGAAAAATGAAGATTTGACTTAGGTTTTCACCTTATCAAGCAAGCTCTGCGCCGAATCGGCGGCGCAAGGCGTCCAGCGTTTCAACCCCGGCCTGCCCCTCCAGTGTGCGCACATAAGGCAGCAGCTGCGCCAGACTGCATGAAGAGCACGACGCCCAGGGCCGCAGGAAACGCATTCCTTCCAACCCCTGCTCGACGCGCAGGGGACTGCCATCTTCGGCAAAAAACAACCAGACCTGCGCGCTGACTTCGGCGGCAGAACAATGCTGCAAGGCCAGAGCCGGGCTGGCAAAAACGTGCAGACACGCGTCCGCCACATGGAACGCAAAGATCGTCATCGGCGCAGCGCGGCCGTCAGCTGCGGCAAAATTTCATGCAGATCGCCAACCAGACCGACATCGGCAATCTGGAAGATCGGCGCTTCCGGATCCTTGTTGATCGCCACGATCAGCTTGGCGTCGCGCATGCCCGCCACATGCTGGATCGCCCCGGAGATGCCGATCGCAATGTAAATATCCGGTGCCACGGCCTTACCGGTTTGCCCGACCTGATAATCATTCGGCACATAGTTAGCATCCACCGCCGCCCGCGTCGCCCCCAGCGCGGCGCCCAGACAATCCGCCAGCGGCGCCAGCAAGGCGTGATAGGCCGCGTGACTGCCCAGGCCACGCCCACCGGCCACGACGATGCGCGCACTCGCCAGCTCGGGGCGCGGGTTCTGTGGCAAATCATTGCCGACAAAACGGCTCACACCCATGTCCGGGCCGGGCGCAGCGGTTTCAATCACCGCAGGCTGCTCGCTCGTGGCAACCGGCGCAAAGGCCGAGGGGCGCACCGTGATGACTTTCAGCGGATCGCTGCTGCGCACCGTCTCCAGCACGTTGCCAGCGTAAGTCGGGCGCACGAAGGTGTCGCCATCGACGATTTCGGTGATCTCGGAGATCTGCGCCACGTCCAGCATCGCCGCCACGCGCGGGCCGAGATTCTTGCCAAAGGCGGTGGCCGGCAGCAACACATAGTCATACGCACCGGCCATCTGCGCCACGACCATGGCCAGATTCTCGGCCAGAAAATGCGCGTAGTGCGGTGCGTCGACCTTGCGCACCCGCGCTACCCCGCAAAGGTTTGCAGCCGCCTCGGCCGCAGACCCGCACTGGGAGCCGATCACCAGCACATCTACCTGTACAGCGAGGCGCAACGCGGCTGTCAGGACAGGTAGGGTTTGCGCCTTGAGCGCGACGTTATCGTGTTCGGCAATCACCAGAGCCTTCATGGCGTGGCTCCCATGGCGAGCCGCAGCCGCTCGGCCAGCGCTTCAGCCGAATCCACGCGCACACCCGGCGCTCGAACCGGCGGCGCAGCGACTCGCAGCGTCGTCAGACGCGGCCTCAGATCCACCTGCAGATCGGCGGCCGGCAGGATTTCAATCTGCGCGCGGCGCGCCTTCATGACATTCGGCAGGCTCGCATAGCGCGGCTCGTTCAGGCGCAGATCGGTGCTGATCACGGCCGGCAGGCTCAGCTCCAGCGTCTCCAGCCCGCCATCGATTTCGCGTGAAACCGTTGCGGTGTCCTCGCTCAACAGCAATTTGGACGCGAAGGTCGCCTGCGGCCAGCCCAGCATCGCCGCCAGCATCTGCGCGCACTGGTTGGCGTCGTCATCAATCGCCTGTTTGCCCATGATCACCAGCCGGGGGGCTTCGCGCTGCGCCAGTGCCTTGAGCAATTTGGCCACCGCCAGCGGCTGCAAGAGCGCATCGGTTTCGATCAGCACCGCCCGATCCGCACCCATTGCCAGCGCCGTGCGCAGGGTTTCCTGACACGCCGACACGCCGCAGGACACCACCACCACTTCGCTGGCGACGCCCGCCTCGCGCAGGCGCACAGCCTCTTCCAGCGCAATTTCGTCAAACGGGTTCATCGACATTTTCAGACCGGCGCTATCCACACCGCTGCCGTCCTCACGCACCCGCACGCGCAACAGATAATCCACCACGCGTTTGACCGGAACCAGAATCTTCACTTGCTCATCCTCCTGCACAGACCGCAAAGTATGCCATCGCCCAGCACGAAAGCGAGCCTCCCCAAATCAGCCGATTTGCCTGTTTGCGCTGAAACGGCATAATGCAGACCAATCCCGCCCAAGCTACCCACGCCCGCATGAACGCCTCCGCCGCCAAGTCTTCTGCCTCCGAACGCCAGCCGCTGGATCGCGCTACCTGGATCGAGTTTGCCACGGGCGTTCTCGCCGAAGACGGCGTGGATGGCCTGCGCGTCGAGGTGCTGGCACGCAAACTGGGCGTCACCAAGGGCAGTTTTTACTGGCACTTCAAGGATAGGCAAGCACTGCTCAGCGCAACAGTCACCACCTGGCGTGACGCACGCGTGCAGGAGGTCGAACAACAAGTCGCCATCCCGGCACATGAAGCCCATGCGCAGATCCGGCGGATTCTCGATCAATACGCCACCCAGCCCAATCAGCAGCGCATGCGCACCGAACTCGCCCTGCGCGACTGGGCACGCCGCGATCTGCTGGTCGCCGCAGCCGTAGAAGCAGTCGACCAGGCACGTCTGCAGAATGCCGTACGTCTCTTCAGTCTGGCTGGTTACGTCGATGAAGAAGCCCACACACGCGCGCTGCTGATGTTCACGCACGTCTTCGGTCTGTCGATGATGATGTTTGAAAAAAGCATTTCATCGGATATCGCAAAAAAACACGCGGCGATTGCCGACCTGATTACCCGCAAGCCGGACTGATTTACATCTGGATACACACGCTTTCACCGGCGAAACACCTTATTGCCGCGCCACACCTAGGATGCAGGTACCGAAGTCCAACCTGTCATACCAAGGAGTGCATCATGAAAGCAAATCTCAAAACCCTGCTGACCGTTGCCGGCCTCAGCCTTGCCACGCTGTCCGCAGCAACGGCCATTGCGCAACCCGGCCCGGGCCGTGGCCCCGGTGCAGGCCTCACCGCGACCCAGCCGCAAGGCCACGCGCTGGAACGCTTCCAGGCAGCAGACGCCAACAAGGATGGTTTCCTCACCAAGGAAGAGGCTGACAAGGGCATGCCAGGCATGGCCAGCCGCTTCGCTGCCATCGACACGAATCAGGACGGCAAACTCACGTCCGATGAATTCCAGGCCATGCGCGGTAACATGCGTGGCAAAGGACGCCCACAGGGAGCCGGCCCGCAAGCCGCATCCAGCGGGCCTCTCCAAGGCATGGGCCCGGGAAGCCGCATGGGCGGAGGCTCTTCAGGCATGCAGCGCACAGGAATGCGCGCCCAAGGTGGTCTGTGCATCAATGCTGACACGGACAAGGACGGCTTCGTCAGTCGCGCCGAAGCCGAAAAGCTGAATCGCCCAAACGCGCTCAGCCGCTTTGATGCGCTCGACACCAACAAGGACGGCAAGCTCTCGACAGAAGAGCGCGCGACCTGCCCGGCAATCGCCCGGCGCTAAATGCCTTGAATGAGCTGCCCGCTACGACGGGCAGCTCACGCCCACAACTCCAGCAGAGACCCATTCATTTTCAGGGAGGAGTTGCATCATGAAGAAAAACCACCAACACAGTCCTTACGTTCAGCCTGCGCGGCTGATCGTACAGCTGGCCTTTCTGGCCTTTGCCACTTTTGCCGCCTGGCGTCACCAGGTTCTGGGCGGCGGCCCGAACGGCTCGGCCTCAGTCGACGCTTTGTGTCCGTTTGGCGGACTGGAAGCGCTATTCAAATTCGTCAGCACGGGCGAATTCATCCAGCGACTGAACACCTCCGACTTCGTGCTGCTCGGCGGCACCATCGCCCTCGCGCTGATCGTCGGACGCTATTTCTGCGCCTGGATCTGTCCGCTCGGCACGCTGCAGGAACTGGCGCGCAAAATTGGCCAGAAATTCTTCCGCAAAGTGCAGATCACCCTTCCCGCCATGATCGATCAGCCGCTGCGCTGGCTCAAATACGTGGTGCTGGCCTGGGCGCTGTATTTCACCTGGAAAACCGGCACACTGATCATCCGCCCCTACGATCCCTGGGCGGCCTATGCGCATGGCTTTGCCGGTTGGGATGAAGTATGGAAAGAGTTTTCGGTAGGCGCGAGCATTCTCATCGGCTCGCTGGTGATCGGTGTGTTTGTGGATCGCGTCTTCTGCAAATACCTGTGCCCACTCGGCGCCTTTCTCGGCATCACTTCCAAACTCGGCCTGTTCAGCATCAAGCGCAATTGCGACGGCTGTCTGTCCTGCAACAAATGCGAGAAAACTTGCCCGGTCGGCATCAAGATCGAAAGCATGCCCGTCGTGCGTTCAGCCGAATGCATCGGCTGCCTGACCTGCACCACCACCTGCCCTACCGGCAAAAAAGGCAGCACAGACGAGGGCAAAACCTTCCTGCTGCCCGCCATTGCCGGGCGCCAGGTCAAGCCGGCGCTGATCGGCTGGCTCGGCTTGGCCATCTTTCTGGGCATGATCGGCACGGCGCAAATCACTGGCTACTGGCGCACCCAGCCCGCCTCGATCACAGCAGCCGTCACGACAGCAGGCGTACTCGACGCCCAAGCCATTCGTGGCTATATGACGCTGGAAGAGGTGAGCAAAACTTACGGACTGGAGCTCGACAAACTTTACAAGGAGCTGGGCCTGTCAGAACAGAAAGTGCCCGCCAGCTCCAAGTGCAAGGAGATCGGCAAATTGCTCGGGCTCAGTGAAGCTGAATTCGACACGCAGAAGGTGCGCGACGCCGTCGCAAAGCTCCAAAGTTCTGGCAAATAAAGCTTGAAACGCAAAAGAGACGGGCTGAGGTGTGCAATATCACCTCAGCCCGTGTCGTATCTGCCACAGCCCCTGAGCAAGGAGCGCCCGCAGTCTCAAAACCAAGCTAGAATCCAGCCTCCGCCGGAACATCGGCTCGCAATTCTTTTTCCAGCCGCCTGCCATGTATTCGAAATACCCGCTGCGCCTCGTATTCCTGTCGATTTTCGCCTACTGCACTGGCCTGATCGTTTTCGGCTTGATCCTGCAACACCTCAAGGGTATAGAACCCTGCCCGCTATGCATCTTGCAACGCTATGGCTTCGTCGCCTGCGGCCTGATTGCTCTGGTGGCAGGCCTGTCCAATGCGCAAGGGTTCATGCGCCGCCTCTACGCCTTCCTGACCTTGGCGGCGGCCATTGCCGGCGGCAGCGTGTCGGTGCGCCAGATCTGGCTGCAACATAACCCGCCCGCCGAAACCGTGTGCGGCCCGGATCTGCAGTACATGATCGGCAACTTCCCGCTGTCTGACGCACTGCCAATGCTGTTCCAAGGCGCTGGCGACTGCTCGAAGATTGACTGGACCTTCCTCGGCCTGTCAATTGCCCAGTGGGCGCTGATCAACTTCAGCCTGATTGCCGTCGTATGCTTGTGGCAACTCTTCCGCCGCACCCCGGAACGCCGCCGCTTCAGTTGAGCCCAAGCCGGGTCACCCCAAATACAAAGGCCCTTGCGTAACAACGCAAGGGCCTTTTTGCTGTCGATGACTACCAACAGTCAGTTCACCGATGCGACATCCCGCTTGCTGCCCAAGGCAAGTTGTTGGCGCGCCAGAGAAGCCTCCAGCCATTTCCGAATACGATTCGCGTCCGCCTGACGAGTGAAACGTCCCCAGGAATCCAGCAACACAATCGCCAGCGGCTTGTTGCCCATCCATGCCTGCATCACCAGACACTTGCCGGACTCATTGATGTAGCCGGTTTTCTGCACATCAATCTGCCATTCTGGACTTTTCACCAGTGAATTAGTCGTATGAAAGGTGTACGAACGCCCGCCCGACAAATCCGCGGTGTGTTCAGTTGATGTCGAGAACTCACGGATCAGCGGATAACGCGAAGCATTGGCCACCATGGTCGCCAGATCACGTGCAGACGAAACATTGCTCTTGGTCAGCCCGGTGCCATCGTAAAAGCGTGTTTCACTCAAACCCATCAACTGAGCCTTGACGTTCATTGCTTCCAGAAAGGCCGACATTCCGCCCGGATAGTTACGCGCCAGCGCCGAAGCCGCGCGATTTTCGGAGGCCATCAAGGCCAGATGCAGCAAATCTTCACGCGTTAGGCGCGTGCCCACGCTCAGATGCGAACTGGTGCTCTTGATGCGATCAATATCGCTCTCTGTCACTTCCAGCACCTCGTTGAGGTTCTGGTGCGCATCCAGCACCACCATCGAGGTCATCAACTTGGTGATCGAGGCAATCGGCAAGGGAGCACTGGCATTTTTTTGCAGCAGCACTTCGCCTGTGTTCAGATCCTGAACGTAGAAAGCAGAAGAGCGGATCAAGGGATTTCCCGCTCCATCAAAATCCGCCTCAACGATTCTGGGGGCTTTCTTAGCCTTGCTCGCCACTTTTTTGGGAGCCTTACCAACGGTTTTAATCGCTTTGACCGGAGCTGCCTTGGTTTGCCGGGAATGGCTCGCAGAAGCCTTCGCCTGAGACTTGCCAGCAGCAAGCGCCGTATGGGGGACGGAGAGAGCCAAAGCCAGCCCCATGAAACCATTGAAAATTCGCCCAAAACGCATTGGATTCCAGCCTTTTCAAACTACAAAATCAATCTTAATTGTAGCAATATTTCTTGAAAATTAAATAGATACGCGAATTTCTTGAAGCACTTTCTCATCAATCCATTGCACGAGTCAGCGCAATGATTGCGAGCCCCGGCAGTATAAGGATTTTCGGCCCGCAAACGGGCCGAAAATCTTGCAACAAACTGACGCTGCGCAATCAGCCGCCCTGCCGCTCCACCTGCCCCGCATCTACCACCGTCAGAGCGGTCATATTGACAATCCGCCGAACCGTCGCGGTCGGCGTAAGAATATGCACTGGCCGCGCCGTTCCGAGCAAAATGGGGCCAACAGTCATGCCATCACCCGAAGCCGTCTTGATCAGATTAAAGGCGATATTGGCAGCATCCAGAGTTGGAAAAATCAGGAGATTGGCGTCCTCACGCATACGCGCATTGGGGAAAACATGATTTCGAATACAAGCATCCAAGGCGGCATCGCCATGCATCTCGCCCTCCGCGGTAATATCCGGGCGGCGCGCATGCAACAAACGCAAGGCTTCCCGCATTTTCAGCGAAGTCGGCGAATCCTCGGAACCGAAACTGGAATGCGACAATAAGGCCACGCGCGGCGTAATCCCGAAACGAGCAAGTTCTTCGGCAGCCAGACAAGTCATCTCGAAAACCTGCTCGACCGTTGGATCGTAAGTCACATACGTGTCACACAAGGCAATGGTCCGACCTGGCAAGGCCAGCAGATTCATGGCGTACAGATGAGTCACACCAGGACGACGCCCCAGCACGGTTTCAACAAATTTCAAATGCTGATGGTGCAGGCCGAAGGTGCCACAGATCATGCCGTCAGCCCAGCCGAACTTAAGCATCAAAGCGCCAATCAGGGTTGAACGCCGACGCACTTCCCTCCGGGCGTACTCTACGGAAACGCCGCTCCGCTCCATGAGTTCGTGATAGTGCGTCCACAGCTCACGATAGCGCGGATCGGAATCCTGATTGACCAGTTCAACATCCACGCCGGGCCGTAGCCGCAAGCCAAAACGCTGGATATACATACTGATCACATCCGGCCGGCCGATCAGGATCGGATGCGCGATCCCCTCATCCACCACGGTCTGCACAGCACGCAGGACGCGCTCAGACTCACCCTCGGCAAAGATGATGCGGCGCGGCTCGCGCTTGGCCGCAGCAAATACGGGTTTCATCACCAGGCCGGAATGCCAGACAAAATTATTCAGCTGTTGCGTGTACGCATCCCAATCTGTGATCGGCCGCGTGGCCACGCCCGAATCCATCGCAGCTCTGGCCACCGCGGGTGCGATACGCACGATCAGGCGTGGGTCAAAAGGCTTGGGAATGATGTACTCACGGCCAAAGCCGTTGACCTGCTCTCCATAGGCAGCCGCGACAACATCCGATTGTTCAGCTCGGGCCAATTCCGCAATCGCACGCACGGCTGCCAACTGCATTTCATCGCTGATCGTGGTCGCGCCAACGTCCAGCGCCCCCCGAAAGATGAAAGGAAAGCACAGGACGTTATTCACCTGGTTAGGGTAGTCCGAGCGACCGGTTGCTATGATCGCATCAGAACGCACGGACTTCACTTCATCCGGCAGGATCTCCGGCACCGGGTTGGCCAAGGCGAGAATCAAGGGATTGGCCGCCATTTTCGCAACCATCTCGGGTTTCAACACACCTGCCGCCGAAAGACCCAGAAAGACGTCAGCCCCTTCAATAACCTCGCGCAGACTGCGCGCTTCCGTCGGCTTGGCAAACTGCGCCTTGATCGGATCCATCTCCTCAGTCCGGCCCTCGTACACCACGCCCTTGATATCCGTCACCCAGATATTCTTGACGGGTATTCCGAGCATCACCAGCAGCTCCAGGCAGGCCAACGCCGCAGCACCGGCCCCTGAGGTCACCAGTTTGATCTGATCCAGCGGTTTGCCCAGCAGATGCAAAGCATTCAGCACTGCTGCACCGACAACAATTGCCGTACCGTGCTGGTCATCATGGAAGACCGGTATTTTCATGCGCTCGCGTAATTTTCGCTCAACATAAAAACACTCGGGCGCCTTGATATCTTCGAGATTGATACCGCCAAAAGTCGGTTCAAGCGAGGCGATGATGTCAACGAGCTTGTCTGGGTCGAGCTCATTGATTTCGATGTCGAATACATCGATACCCGCAAACTTCTTGAACAAGACCGCCTTGCCCTCCATCACAGGCTTGGCCGCCAGCGGGCCGATAGGCCCCAACCCAAGCACCGCGGTGCCATTGGTGACCACCCCGATCAAATTGGCACGCGAGGTATACAAACTGACAGTGGCCGGGTCGGCCACAATTGCATCGCACGCAGCGGCAACACCAGGCGAATAAGCCAGCGACAGGTCACGTTGATTGGTAAGCGCCTTAGTTGGCTCTACGGAAATTTTTCCTGGCCGAGGCAGTGCGTGATATTCCAGTGCAGCAGCGCGAATTCCTTCATCCATCGGAAGCCTCTCTCTTACGGGGTCACAGACAGCTTGCCCGCGAAATTGTTGTAGTTGGTTTACCTCTTTATTTTAGAGGTGAGGCGGTATACAAAGCCACCAAGGAATAGCCCGGAAAGACCATCCATTCGGGCATTTGACGTATGCTGAATACTGACCCTATTCCTCACGCCCTTGAGTCATGAACTCCCGCCCCCCTGACCGCCTCGCATCGCGCCTGCACGACATCCCGCCCTTTCACGTCATGGAGCTGCTTGCACGCGCACAGACGCTGCAAGCACAAGGGCGCGACATCATTCACATGGAAGTGGGGGAGCCTGATTTTCCAACACCGCCCGCCATCATTGAAGCCGGGCAGCATTTTCTGGCAAATGGACAAGTGCGCTACACCCCGGCACTAGGCCTGCCCGCCCTGCGCGAAGCGGTATCGAATTTCTATGCCAGCCGTTTTGCTGCCAGAGTTCCTGCAGAGCGAATCGTGATCACCGCAGGAGCTTCCGGGGCTCTTCTGCTGGCAGTTGCCGCACTCACCAACCCTGGTGATGAATGGCTGCTGACCGATCCTGGCTACCCCTGCAACCGGCAGTTCATCCAAGCCTTCAATGGTGTCGTACAGGCCTTGCCAGTAGATGCTCTCAGCAACTACCAACCAGGCCTGGAGCAGGTAGCGGCGGCCTGGTCTGCACGCACACGCGGCTTGCTGGTTGCCAGCCCGTCGAATCCGACAGGCACGGTCATCGACAAATCGGTACTGGATCAGCTTGCTGATCTGGTCGCTGCGCGTACAGGAAGCCTGATTGTGGACGAGATTTATCAGGGACTAGTCTACGAACAGCCGGCAGAAACGATCCTGAGCCGTCGCGATGACGTCTTTGTGGTCAACAGCTTCTCGAAATACTTCGGCATGACCGGTTGGCGCCTTGGCTGGCTGGTGGTGCCGGAAGGCTATACGCGGCCAATCGAAATGCTTGCCCAACACCTCTTCATCGCCGCATCAAGCCCGGCCCAGCATGCTGCACTGGCCGCTTTCTCAACTGAAACTCTTACTCTTCTGGAGGCGCGGCGCAGCATCTTTGCCGCACGGCGAACGGCGTTGTTACAAGGAATACGCGGCCTTGGCCTGCATGTTGACACAGAGCCTGCCGGGGCATTTTACATATACGCCAGAGTGTCCGGCATATGCCGTAGCAGCATGACGCTGGCTCACCGCCTGCTTGAAGACGCGGGCGTCGCAACGACGCCGGGGCTGGATTTTGGCGCGCATCGCGCAGAAGAACACTTACGTATTGCCTATACTGCAGACCTGACGCGTATCGAGGAAGCGCTTCAACGCATGCGCTCGATCATGTGATCAACACTCAGCTTTCGCCAGAACCGGCTTTGGCACGCACAGCTGTACGGGCGGCAACAGGCAAGCCTGCAACCTGCCGCAGACGATCAAGCTCCTGCAAAACTTTGGCGGAATACGCCATATCTGAATCGCTACTCGCTCCACCATACAGTTGCAATGCAGCTTCAACACTACCCGTGCTGCGCTGATACGCCTTCAGAATAAGCGTTCCAACCCGGATGTTTTCTGCCGGATCAAACAGCGCCGCTACACCCTTATCCGCCGCAATTTTATCTCCGTGGTATTTCGGGATAATCTGCATCAAGCCTTGCGCGCCTAATACACTTTCAGAAAATGGATTGAAACCCGATTCAACGGTAATTACCGCAAGAACCAACAGAGGATCAATGCCGTTCTCCTGAGCTTCGCGCTGTGCAGCCTTCACAAGAGACTCGACCACGACCGAGGAAACACGGTGGCGCTTGGCAATGGCAGCAGAAACGCGGCCAAGCCCCTCAGGCAAACCAGCTTGCTCAGCCGATGATTCGGCGTATACAGCATCGACCAGCTCAATTGCAGCGGCCCCGCTTTCAAGCACAACCGGCCGATAACCGAACATTGCACGTGGATTAAGGCCTTCAGATCCGAACTGGGTGAGTTGATAACCAACCAGACCAATGACCATCACCCCAAGCATTACGAAACTGCCGTGAGCAAAATACAGGACGAAGGTCAGCAAATGCTGAGTGAAGCGTGAAACGCGAACGATATGGGTCATGTAATCCTCCATTCCGGCAAAACCCGCACACACACAGACACGCAACCCGATTAAAGGTATGCGCTCAGGCAAAGTTCGACTCGAATTTTCGACGGCTAACTCTTCACGTATGGGAAGCGCCATCAGGTTTGCACTGCTCACCCCGCAACCAGGGGGCTTGCTGCTTGTGCTGCGGCACAGAAATAAAACCTCTGCGCCTTGATTGAATTATCCGGGCATGTATTCGTAACGAGGTGCATCAAACAGACCACACGCAATGCCTATTGGATATAAGCAGTTTTCTCGTAAAACAATAAGATGAACTGCAGTTTATTGATTTCAATGCACTTTGTCAATCCGCCGCAAACCCATACAGGGCGCGAACATTCCAAATGCATACACCCAAGAGCCGCATCAGGACTGACTTTGCGCACTTGTAAATAAAAAAGCCGGAATGCTTGCACATCCCGGCTTACTACAAGCCCATTACATCAAGGACGGCCACCGTTCGGAAACGGCCAGCCCGCTCGCGGATTCAGCGAGGATTTGATGCCAGGCGTTGCGGAGGTGGACGGAACCGGTTTGGGGGCAGGCTCAGGCTCCTTGGGCGCTTCAGCCGCAGCGACAGGCTTGGCTGCTGGTGCTGCAGCAGGAGCCGCCGGCTTGGTCACAGCAGCTTTTGGGGCCACCTTCTTTACTACAGGCTTGGCTGCGACTTTAGTCGGAGCAGCAGGCTTGGCGGCAGCCTTGGGCACAGCCTTCGGAGCTACTTTTTTCGCTACTGGCTTGGCGACAGCTTTCGCCGGAGCAGCCTTCTTCGCCGCCGGCTTGGCCGCGGGTTTAGCCGCAGCCTTCGGCGCTACTTTCTTCGCTGCGGGCTTGGCTGCAGCTTTGGCTGGGACAGCCTTCTTTGCTGCTGGCTTAGCAGCAGGTTTGGCGGCAGCTTTCGGAGCCGCTTTCTTCGCTGCGGGCTTGGCTGCAGCTTTGGCTGGAGCAGCCTTCTTCGCTGCTGGCTTGGCCGCGGGTTTGGCGGCAGCCTTCGGAGCCGCTTTCTTCACTGCGGGCTTGGCGGCAGCTTTTGCTGGAGCAGCCTTCTTCGCTGCTGGCTTGGCCGCGGGTTTAGCGGCAGCCTTCGGAGCCGCTTTCTTCACTGCGGGCTTGGCCGCAGCTTTTGCTGGAGCAGCCTTCTTCGCTGCTGGCTTGGCCGCGGGTTTGGCGGCAGCCTTCGGAGCTACTTTCTTCACTGCGGGTTTGGCCGCAACTTTTGCTGGAGCAGCCTTCTTCGCCGCGGGCTTGGCGGCAGGTTTAGCCGCAGCCTTTAGTGCAGCTTTCTTCACGGCAGGCTTGGCGACGGCTTTAGCCGGAGCAGCCTTCTTTGCCGCCGGCTTGGCGGCAGGTTTGGCCGCAACCTTCGGTGCTGCTTTTTTCACTGCAGGCTTGGCTACGGCTTTGGCCGGAGCTGCTTTTTTCACTACCGGCTTGGCTGCAGCCTTGGGTGCAGCTTTCTTTGCTGCGGGTTTTTTATCTGTTGCCATCTTCACACCTCCTTATTAGCACCGCTCAGGTTGGACACTACACATACGCACCTTCCGCCATACTCCGGTCGAATGGTGTAAAGCCGCGCGATAACGCGGCGTCTTGAAACCGCCTTGCGCACAAAAATGCGTGGCAGGAAATGGGATGGAGATGCGCTTACCGAAAGAATGACGGAGCGCATGGCGAGCACGTAAAACGGGCTCACAAAAAAACGAGGTGGCTTGAAAGCGCAGAAGAGCAATAGGCTCTCCCTGCACGAATCGCCGGGAGACGACAGGGCTGAAATTTGGGACGCGGGGCAAATGTTCGCAGGACACCGGATTCAGTTCGCTTTCAAATGCATAAGCACTAAATACCGTTTAAGCCAAAACAGCAAATGAATCAAGATTTTTTTACATGTTGATTTCATCTGCACAACAATAATATGTCAGATGAAAAAACAATCTTGCCGTAAAAACGCCCTTTAACCCGCACCAACAAAAGCTCTGCAAGGACCACCGTAGCTCAGACAGAGGATTTCATACATGAAAATCGTTTGTCGGAAATTTCATCGCCTGATGCGAAATTCACACCTTGCAGTGCAAAATAATTTGAACGGACTTCGCAAGAAAAGCACTAGATATAGTCGTCCAAACCGCGATTCAGACTAAGTACAGTAGAAAAACCTCAAGCGGCCGGAGCCTCTGCGAGCAAAGAATGTAGCCGAAACCAATCGAAAAACGGGCCGGGATCCGTCTTGCGTCCGGGCGCAATGTCACTATGTCCGAGAATTTCGCACAAAGGAAAATCCACCCGCAGACCTCGTACCAGGCTCGCCAACTGAAGGTACTGCGCGGTCTCGAAGGGCGCGGTATCGCAGCCTTCCAGCTCAATCCCGATGGAAAAATCATTGCAGCGCTCGCGACCCTGCCAACTCGAAACCCCCGCATGCCAGGCACGATCGTTTACGGCAACGAACTGGACAAGTTCGCCGTCACGCCGGATGAAGAAATGCGCAGAAACCCGAAGATGCTGGATCTGCGCGTAATACGGATGCTGTTCGGGATCCAGCCTATTGGTAAAAAGCTGCTCGACGCCGGGACCGCCAAACTGATCCGGCGGCAAGCTGATGGCATGAATGACCAGCAGTTGCGGCGCCTCGCCCTGCGGGCGCGCATCACAATTGGGAGAGGGCACACGGCGTGCCCCTTCGATCCAGCCTGCGGCATCAAGTCGCAGAGCGTCCCGCATCAATCAAGATCCCCAGCTTCCAGCTTGTCGTTCTTGTCACCCTTCATGCCCAGACGCTCCATGCGATAGCGCAAGGAGCGAAAGGTAACGCCCAGCACACGCGCAGCCGCAGTGCGATTCCCTGAGGTTTTACCCAGAGCCTCCACGATGGCCTGACGCTCAACCTGATCCAGATAGTCCTGTAAGGGGCCACCGTTGGCAGAGTCGCCACGACTCGCGGCGCCCTCGCAATCCTGCGGCTCCAGATGCAGATCCTCGACATCAATCGCATCCCCCAGTGACAAGGCCAGGGCACGCTCAAGAATGTTTTCAAGTTCCCGTACATTGCCGGGAAAGCCATAGCCCAGCAAGGCCTTCAGCGCACGCTCCGTCAAGCGAGGCGGACGCAGACCCGCATCCGTCGCCAGACGCGCCAACAAGCTCTCCGCAAGACCGGCAATGTCGTCGCGGCGCTCGCGCAAGGCAGGCATCTTCAGCTCGATCACATTCAAGCGATAGAACAGATCCTGTCTGAATTTGCCTTGTTCGACGCGTTCGCGCAGGTTCTGATGCGTCGCCGAAATGATGCGCACATCGATCGCCTGCTCCTGCGTATCACCCACGCGACGCACGCGCTTTTCCTGAATCACGCGCAGCAGTTTGACCTGCATGGCCAGGGGTAGATCCGCCACTTCATCGAGAAACAAAGTTCCGCCATCGGCCGCCTGAAAGAAGCCGTCGCGATCGGTTTCGGCGCCTGTGAACGCGCCTTTGCGGTAACCGAAGAACTCGCTCTCCATCAGATTTTCCGGGATTGCACCGCAGTTAACCCCGACAAAGGCCTTGTCTGCACGCGGGCCGAGGCCGTGCACCAGACGTGCTGCGCGCTCCTTGCCGCTCCCGGATTCGCCCGAGATATAAACAGGCGCCAAGCTGCGCGCCAAGCGCTCGATCATCGCACGCACCTGCTGCATGGCCGACGAGTCACCGGTGAGTTGCGCGGCCGGCTTACCCTCTTTGAGTTGCGGTTTGGGCACTTCCAGCGCGGACTTCACCAAGGCCCGCAACTGATCAAGCGCCACCGGCTTGGAGAGGTAATCGAAGGCTCCTGCCTTCAGCGCCGTCACCGCGTTATCCATGCTGCCATGTGCGGTAATCACCGCCACCGGCAGATCCGCGCAATGCTCGTTGATGTACTTCACGACATCCAGGCCTTCACCGTCGGGCAGCCGCATATCGGTCAGGCACAAACGATACTGACGTTCGCTGATCAGCTTGATCGCCTCTTTCACCGATCCCGCCGCATCAACACCCAGGCCCATGCGCACCAGCGAGAGTTCAATCAGCTCACGAATATCCTCTTCGTCATCTACCACCAGCACGTCTGCGCCGCGCCCCTTGCGACGTTCCTGACTTTCGCTGCTCATGCAGTTCTCCTGGCCATCAAATGAAACTCTGCGCCACCTGGCGCATCCTGCAAACTCAATTCGGCACCGTTCGCCTCAGCCAGCTCGCGTGCCATGAACAAACCCAAACCAGTGCCCTTGGGATCAGACGTAAAAAAAGGCTCGAATACTTTGGCCCGATCTTCCGCCGGAATGCCGGGGCCATCATCGCGAACGGCGATCTGCACACGATGTTCGTCGATCACGCGTACGCTCAAGCAGATGCTCCCATCCTGCCCGGAGCAATACCGACTGGCATTGCCGATCAGGTTGGCCAGGATCTGATAAAGATGCAGACGATCAAAACAGCCCCTTGCCCCCTCGTCCAGCTCGAGTTGCACCAACTGCGCGATACGCGGATTCGGAATCGAGAATTCGTCCACGAACCCGCGACAGAACTGCGCCAGATCCAGCGGCTCGGATGTCAGGCGATCCCGCTGCCCCAGCTCCAGCACGTCACGCACGATGCGTTCAATACGCGCCGCATTGTCGTGAATGATCCGCACCAGCCGCTCCTGCACGCCCTGCCGCTTCTCTTCGAGCAACAACTCGCTGGCATGAGACACCGAAGACAGCGGATTGCGGATTTCATGCGCAATGTTGGCGGTCAGTCGCCCCAGCGCCGCCAGCTTGATCTGCTGCGCCCGCGCTTGCACCCGATCCATATCCTCCAGAAATAACAGCGTATCCCCAGCGGCGCCAGCTTCGGCAATCGCCACCCGGCGCACGCTCAGGGTCTTGCCGGTCCGTTCCGCGACCATCTGCACACTGTCCGGACTGGATTCAAGCAAGATGCTGCTGGCAAGATCCGGCAAGCTTTCGACGATACGATCACCCGTCTGCAAGGCCACGCCCAGCAACTCACTGGCCCGCGGATTCATCTGGCGCACAGAATTTTCCGCATCCAGCACCACCACGCCATCCTGCATATCCTCGATGATGCGGGCGTTCACGCGCATCTGACGCGCCAGATCAAAGCCTCGCGAATTTGCCAGCGCCTCGTTGGCCAAGGCCCGGCGCGACAGCATTCTGGCCACCACCGCCACGGCAAAGAAACCCACACAAATGATCGCTGCCTGTGAAAAGTCGACCTGACCTTCATTCCCGGTCAAGGTCCGATACAGCTGATCAACCAGCACGGCCATCGTCGCCAGAGACGCCGCGCCCAGCACCATGCGCCCCTGCCCCACCAGGCCGGCACCGGCAATCGAGGTCATCATCAGAAAGGGCATGCCACTGCGAAAGCCGCCGCTGGCATACATGAACAAGGCCAGCATGATGATGTCCAACGCCGTCTGCAGACCCAGGGTACGCTCGCCATAGTGCGGACTACCGGCATGCAGCAGGAAGAAAGAAAACGCCATCACCCAGTAGGCAACCAGAGTGACCAGAAAAACTTCCGGTGCCTTCTGGCCGAAGCTGAAGACCCCGCCAAAAATCGCGAACGCGCTCGCCACGACAATCCGGTACAGATTGAAATAGCGGATCGAAACGGCACGCGCATGACTGGATTCGCCTGACGGCAATGCAGCGAGGCTCATCGGCCACGCTCCGCCAGACGTGCATGTTCGGCCGAGCAATAGAAACCGTCGCCCACAACGACACCTTCGCTCTCCGGCACCAGCACACCGCACTGGGCACATTCGCGCACGGTTTCACTACGCAGAGCATCACGACGCGTTTCGACCGGAGGCGCAGATGAAGAGTCATCAGCATCGCCACGCTGCACCAGTCGGCGCACATACCAGATCGCCAGCAAGGCGAATAGAAACAAGAACAGCTTCTGCATACCGGCTCCACACTATTCAAGCCCGCAGTTTATCCCGGCAAGCATCCGGATCAAGTAGCCTTGCCGCTCCGAATGGGATAATCCTGTCGATTCTTCTCTTGCGATCCCGTCATGCTCTTCGAAACCATCCTCCGTCACGGCCAGCACGTCCGCATTCTCGACCAGACTCGTCTACCGCTCACCTGGCAGTCTGTCACCCTGACATCGCTGGAGGAAATGGCCCACGCCATCCGCAGCATGCAGGTGCGCGGCGCACCACTGATTGGCGCCTCTGCGGCCTATGGCGTGGCGCTGGCGATGCAAGCCGACGCCTCGGATGCCGGCCTCACCCACGCACTTGAAACCCTCGCCGCCACCCGCCCGACCGCCGTCAATCTGCACTGGGCACTGGCACGCATGCAAACGCTGTTGGCACCCTTGGCCCCCGCTGAACGCAGCGCCGCCGCCTGGGCCGAAGCCGACCAGATCCGCATCGAAGACATCGCCGCCAATCAGGCCATCGGCCAACATGGCTTGAGCATCCTGAAAAGCACCCTGCTGGAGAGCCGCACCCAGCGGCCCTTACAGAGCATGACCCACTGTAATGCAGGCGCACTGGCCACCTGCGGATGGGGTACCGCGCTAGCGCCTGTCTATGCGGCTCTTCAGGCAGGCATCGCACAGCACGTATGGGTCAGCGAGACGCGGCCGCGCAATCAGGGCTACCTGACCGCTGCCGAACTCGCTGCCAATCAAGTGCCACACACCCTGATTGCCGACAATGCTGCCGGCCTGCTGCTGCAACAAGGGAAAGTGGACATCGTCATCACCGGCGCGGATCGCATCGCCGCCAATGGCGACACCGCCAACAAGGTCGGCACCTACCTCAAAGCCCTCGCAGCCAGAGAAGCCGGCGTGCCCTTTTACATCGCCGCGCCCTGGTCGACGATTGATCTGGCCTGCCCGAATGGCGCCGCGATTCCGATCGAGGAACGCAGCGCCGAGGAGCTGCGCCTCGCCACCGGCCTGCTCGCCGACGGCGAGATCGCCAGTGTCCGTTGCATCGACGCGACCGAAGCCGTTTGCAACCCGGCTTTCGACATCACGCCAGCAGCATTGATCACTGGCATCATCACCGAACGCGGTGTGTTTGCGCCGGGTGAGCTGGTCTGAAAGCGCGCTGCGCCGACTCGACAACCGAGACGACGCAGTCAAGGCTTGGCAACAGGATTCATGCAACCGTCGACAGACTGCTCTGGCTTGATGCCTGGTCAAAGGCGCTATAGGACTGCGCCAGCTGCATGATTTTCATCATCACAGCGAACTCGCTGTTGCTATCCGATGAACTGCTGGCGCTGCTGGAATCACTCGAAGCACTAGCGTTGGCAGCCGTCGTGGAGGATGTGCTGCTGGTTTGGTCATAGGCCATCACCTCTTTCATACTGACCTTGCCATCGCTGTCCGTGTCGGCCTTGTCAAAGTTGGCGACGATGTTCGAAATCAGGCTGGAACGCTTGCTGTCGCTACTGCCTATTTCAGTGAGCTGGCTGCTCAACTCGTCCTGCGTGAAGCCCGCATCATCCCGCCCGCCGCTGCCCGAGGGCGGTGGCGGCGGTGGCATGCCGCCCGCTCCGCCCGGGCCACCCTGCCCGCCCATGGCGTCGCTCATGCGCATGCTACCCAACTGGCTATCGAGCTGATCGGCGAGTTTCTGCATGCTCGTCGTCATCTCGCTCTGAGTCACCTTGCCATCGCTATCGCCGTCCAGACTGGCGAACACCTCATCGACGCTGGAGCTGCTGGCTGAACCGATCTTCGAAATCTTGTCGAAGGCACTCTGCAGATCGGTCTTCTCGATGAAACCCTGGCTCTTGGTATCCAGCCTGGTAAACAGCGTACTGGCCAGACTGCTGATGCTACTGATACTGCTCATGATGGACTCCTGTTCTTGCGTGGTTGAACACTCTTGAGCCGCCCCTGGCGGGCCGACTCAACATCTCCGCGCCCAACCTTTCGCCTGCGGAGATGATGAAAGGTTGGGCGACATTCCCTTTGCAAGTTATCGGCCCACGCAGTACCGGCTTGGGCCGGATTGGCGTTAAAGCGGTTAAAAACTCCTCAAGAAATCAGCCATCTACGTGCACTTTCTGGTTTTTCGCGTCGCGCATCGAGACCACAACGGCAATAATTTCCGGGCGGCAAAATTGAACAGCCCAAGGCGTTTCAGGGTCGATCAGAAGCTCACGGCAAGCCTTGCCGTAAAAAAGCCCGCCCTGTTTTACAACAGGGCGGGCGAAAGACAAGCCTCGGGGAGGTTTTCTGTCGGAGGAGCAACAGAGGCAAGACTTGTCGGCGTTCGATCAGGGACGTGGCGGCGGGCGGCTTCCTTCCTCCGGCGGCAAACGACGCTGCTCAGGCGTGAGCAGTGCGAAAATCCGCGCCGTGCTGCTGGCATGCAGATAGGCGATCTCACCCTGCGCTTTGCCAGCAGCCTCCGCCAGTACGCGCGCTCGGGCTGCATCAAAATTCGACGCGAGGCTCAGCACATGCAACTCGGCGTCCGCACGCTGCGCCGTTTTCGTCGCCTCATAGAGGGCAGCGGACTGCTCATGCATGATCTGGAAGACCTTATCCTGCTGCGCCTCGCTGAGTTTCACGCCGCGCAATTCGGGCGGTATCGGCAGGCCCGGGGGCGGTCCGCGATGCGCCCCTGCGGGCGGAGCACCGGCCGGCAGGGGCGGCGGCGGGGTCTGGGCACTGGCAATCAGTGGCAGCAGCACCAGAGCCAGCAAAGCGTGACGAAGAACGAAGGATGACGACATACTGAAGAACTCCTGTGGACGCGGGTTTCAGGGCTTGCCTCATGCAGCGCAAGCAGTGACGCCATTCTTCAGCCGAGCACTGTAAAACGCCTTCAAGCCGGCGTAAAAGCCGATCAAAGCGTGGCCACACGCAGGTAAAAATCGTTAAAACCGCTCAGGCGGACAGGGCGCGTAGCGTACAGCTCGACTATCCTGCAGGACACTTCAGGAGGAATGCACATGGCCAGGGTTTTGCTGGTAGACGACGACGCCGAACTGGTCGAGATGATGGCGGACTATCTGGGCCGCGAAGGCTTTCAGGTGGAAACCGCCAGCGACGGCGAGCAAGGCCTGATCCGCGCGCTGAGTGGCGAATTCGCGATTGCCGTGCTCGATGTGATGATGCCGCAGATGAGTGGCATCGAAGTCCTCAACCAGATCCGCAAGCGCAGCCGCATGCCGGTGCTGATGCTCACCGCACGCGGCGACGACATCGACCGCATCGTCGGTCTGGAACAAGGCGCCGACGACTACGTGGCCAAGCCCTGCACCGCGCGCGAAATCTCGGCGCGCATTCGTGCCATCCTGCGACGCTCCGGCGCGCTGGACGACGACACCTGCCAGCCGGTCAGCGCCGGAGCCCTGTCGATGTGGCCCGAGCAACGCCGCGCGCAGTGGCAAGGGGCGCCACTGGAGTTGACCAGCACCGAATTCAATCTGCTCGAAGTCCTCGCGCGCAACGCAGGACGCACCGTCACCAAGGCCGAACTTTCGGAACAAGGTCTGGGCCGCCCGCTGCAGAAATTCGACCGCAGCATCGAAGTGCATCTGTCGAAGATCCGCGAAAAACTCGGCCTGCTCGCCGATGGCCGCTCCAGCATCCAGACGATCTTCCGTCAGGGTTACCAGTTCATCAAGGCAGGAAGCTGAGCACGCATGAGCCGCCTGTTCTGGAAGATCTTCGCCGTCATCCTCGTTGCTCAACTGGTCACTACCAACGTCGTCGGCACTCTGTTCTGGCTGAACGACCCGCACCGCGATTTCCGCCCGGCGCCAGGCGATGCGCGCTGGACCGAACGCGACCCGCCCCCCGGCAACACCGGCAGGCCAAACAGCCCCGGCCAGGCGCAGATGCGCCCGCCACCGTTCGATGGTGGCCCGCCCTTTCCCGGCCCACGAGTTTTCCCTTGGCTGCCAATTACCGTTGGCGGCGTAGCCAGCCTGATTTTCGCGGCCCTGCTGGCGCGCTATCTGTCACGCCCGATCATGGCCCTGCGCAAAGCTTTCGCGGCCGTCGCCCAAGGTGATTTCGACATCCACCCGAGCGCCGAAATCGGCCGGCGCAGCGACGAACTGGCCGAACTGGGTCACGACTTTGAAGACACCGCGCGCCAGCTCAAGAGCCTGATGGATAGCCAGCGTCGCCTGCTGCATGACGTGTCGCACGAAGTGCGCTCGCCGCTGGCACGCATGCAACTGGCCATCGACATCGCCCGCCAGCAGCCCGAAAAGACCGAAGCCAGCATGCAGCGCGTCGAGCGCGAATCCGGCCGCATCGACCGACTGGTGGAAGAATTGCTGACCCTCTCGCGCCTGGAAGCCCGCTCCTGCGGCGCGCTGGATGAATCCGTCGACATGCTCGATCTGGTCGAAGCCATTGTCGAGGACGCGCGCTTCGAGGCCAGCACCAGCCAGCGCAAGCTTGAATTCGTGGCGAGCTGCGAGGCGCTGGTGCAGGGCCGCGCCGATCTGCTGCACCGGGCCGTCGAAAACGTCGTGCGCAACGCCCTGCGCCACACCTTCGAGGGCAGCACCGTACACGTCAGCCTGCATGCCGAAGGCAAAACCCTGCGCATCGACGTGGAAGACGATGGCCCCGGCCTGCCGGAAGCCGCACTGGGCGCTATTTTCGAACCCTTCGTGCGCTTTCGCGAAGATCGCGGCAACGACGGCTACGGCCTCGGTCTGGCGATTACCCGCCAAACCATCGAAGCCCACGGCGGCAGCGTACGTGCAGTCAATCGTGAGCACGGAGGCCTGCGCTTCGAACTGCGCCTGCCGGCCGGTTTTCTGCACGGCAGCACCTGAAAAGCCGCACTGCGCGGACCTCTTCAGACATAGCACCCGGGAATCCCCGCTCAGAAAGGCGCTCCAGACATCCGGCCTGTACAGCCTTACCGGGTGCGGCTCTACAGGCATTGCTGCAACAGGACCTCAAACCGCCGCTCTTACCCCGAGATTACCTGGCGGCGTATTGATGATCGCCATTCGCCGTATGTACTGGGTCCAGCACTGCAATCCATAGGCAAAACCAATACCCCTAATGGCGCATTGGAATTCCACCTGCTTTGGATGATCCAGAACGGTTTTCTTGTTCCAGCTGGCGTGCCAAGGAGCGCTCTCGGTCGATTCTGCGCTGGGCTTCGGAGGCTTCCTGCCGGCGTTGAGATTCCACTTGGCGCTGCCTGTACTCTTCTTGCTGACGAGCACGCTCATCTTCCCGCTGAGATTGGCGTGCAGCATTTGCCAGGTCGCGGTTGATACGATCACTATCACGTGAAAGCTCGCTCCGTTGCCGTGCGGCTTCGTACTCCTGGCGTTTTTCTTCCGCCATGGCGGCACGCGCGCGCTGAAGTTCAGACTGAGCTTCCTGATCTTTTTCGAGTTGCGCGGCTTGCTCCAACTGCAGCCTCTGGGCTTCTGCAACGAGCCGAAGTTTCTCGGTTTCAATCTTGTGCTGAGCAGAAAAATAGAACGCGGCACCGCCTGCCAAGATCACGACCAGAACCCATTTCCAGATGTTGCTGGGCTGCGAATAATCCGCATCCGCATACACGACAGTCGGTCCCGATGTACGGTTAGCCGTCAACTTTGCATCGTATCTATCACGCGTTTCTTGCCGGGACAAAGTGAGGTAAGCATCCTTGATCAAGTTGAACTGTGTCGTGGCATCCAGCTGCCCTGAGTTCAACTTCCCTTCCAGATATTTGTTCTTCAGTCTTTCATACGCGGCATGAATGGCATCAAGAGAGGCTTGCGGGCTGACTTCAAGCAGATCGTAGAGTGTTTGCGTTTTGGCCATGCTGTGTAGTCTTGTGGTCAAGAGGTTGTTTTGTGACGACCCGGGAGGGAGCATTCAACTGAAAAACGCACGCGCGTACATTGAACGATCTCAGCTGTTATACCAAGCCCACGTGCCGATCCGGCCCAATAAGGTACACGATTTTTAGGCACGAGGTTTGATCACTCAATCACGCGCTGCCACAGCGGAAGAAATGATCCGCTTGGCCAGGATAAAGATCTGCTGTCACGGCGTGAGATCATGGTGAGGCCTTCAACAGGCACAAGACAAGTTGGCAATATTGACTACCCGCAGAGCCTAACCCCGCCAGCCTGATCAGGCTGGCTGAAGATACCTGCTGTGCGAGGCTCTTCGGACCATGCCTTTGCAAAGATCAGCACATCAACCCGGCCTCACCCGCCGCAGTTGCCCGCGCAAATCGTCCACTTCCTCCAGCAGATCGGCTACCAGCGCGGCCAGCTCGGGGCCAGCGTCGAAATCGCGTTCCAGCTGGCGCATGCGCTGGGCGCGGTGCAGGCAGGCGCTGGAGAATCGCCAGATGCCGGCCAGGCATTCGACGCGCGGAAAGAGGCCTTCTTCGATATGCAGGATCAGCCAGTCCGGTTCCACGCTGCAGGCGGCAGCGACCTGTTCCAGCGTGAGCCAGGAATCGTCAAGCAGACTGCCGATCAGGATGTCGCCAATTTCGTCATCACGCATGCTCATTCCTTCCCGTCTTGACGCGGATCGAAAGCCAGATCGCGCGCCATGTCTTCGTAGATTTTTTTCGCCTGCGGGGTGTCGGTGGGTGGCAACACGACCTGGATGTCGAGCAGCAGATCCCCCGGCGGACTGGCGGGAATGCCCTTGCCCCGCACACGCAACTGACGGCCACTTTGCGTACCAGCGGGGATGCGCACTTTCAGTTCGCTGCCCGGCAGATGCACGCTGACCACGGCACCCAACGCAGCCTCCCAAGGCGTAACGGGCAGCGTCAGGTGCAACTCACGGCCTTCGACGCGCAAGCGAGCATGCGGCTTGAAATGCACCTCCAGCAGCAGATCGCCGGCTGCGCCACCACCCACGCCCGGCTCGCCCTGCCCGGCGAGGCGAATGACCTGACCCTCATGCACGCCTTGCGGAATCTTGACGTTCAGCGTGCGAGTGACAAGCTGAACGCGGCCGTGTTCATCCTGCCGCGGCACGCGCAGGGAGATCTGGCGCGTTGCGCCGGTAAACGTATCGCCCAGATCCAGTACGACCTTGGCATGGTGATCCTCGCCACGCGCCTTGCCGCCATGCCGGTGATGGGCGCCACGGGAGCCCGCCCCCATGTGGCCAAACAGCTCGGCAAAGAAATCGCTGTAATCGGCGCCCTCGCCCGAAGAGAAACCGCGACTGGAGAATTCAAAACCTTCATCCCAGCCCGGTGGCGGGCGGAATTCCTGTCCCGGCGGTGGGGCGCTGCCAAGCTGGTCGTAGGCCGCGCGTTTCTCGACATCCGAGAGCACGGTATTGGCCTCGTTGATTTCCTGCATGCGCTGCTCGGAGTCCGGCTCCTTGGAGACATCCGGATGGTATTTGCGCGCTAGCTTGCGGAAGGCCTTCTTGATCTCTTCAGCAGACGCCGTGCGGCTCACGCCCAGCGTCTGGTAGTAATCCTTGAATTCCACGTAGAGTCTCCCCTTCTTCAGCTAAACCTAGGTCAGAAGCATGGCCTTTTTAGCAGGCATACCCTTTGGGCAAGCTTGCCTGCGCGGACGTTAAGGCTTGGCCGTGCACAGCACAGTGCGCTAGTACACACAGGCTCCTGAAAAAAGGAACGCTGCGCACCGGGGGAACCTCGCCGCACTTGCCTTGTCCATGCAACAGACGCCAGAATGAGCGTCGCCTCAAACCCGCATGGAGAATCCTCGAATGGATCGCACCCTGAATACTGGCTCGCTGGATCTGGCGCAAAGCCGCAACAAGGTTCTGCGCAACACCTACAACCTGCTGGCCCTGTCGATGCTGCCTACCGCACTGGGCGCCTGGCTGGGCATGGAATTGCATATTGCCGGCATGCTGCGCGGCAGCCCGCTGATGGGCACGTTGATCATGCTGGGCGTGATGTTTGGCCTGATGTTCGCCGTCCAGCGTTTCCGTGACAGCAGTACGGGCGTCTTCCTGTTGCTGGGCTTCACCTTTGTGATGGGCTTGATGCTGTCGGTGACTCTGGAGCGCACTCTACGTTTCTCCAACGGCGGCACCCTGATCGCGATGGCGGCAGGCGGCACAACGGTGATTTTCTTGGCCATGTCGGCTCTGGCTTCATCGATCAAACGCGACCTGTCGGGGATGGGGAAATTCCTGTTCATCGGCACCCTGCTGGTGATCGTGGCCAGCATCGCCAACATCTTTTTCCAGTTGCCGGCCCTGCAGTTGGCGCTCTCCGTCGTGGTCTGCGGCCTGTTTTCGGCCTGGTTGATGTATGACCTGAACCGCATCATCACTGGCGGCGAAACCAACTACGTCACGGCCACCTTGGCCGTGTATCTGGATCTGTACAACATCTTCGTCAGCCTGCTGCAGATCCTCGGCATCTTCGGCGGCGAACGCGACTGAATAAACGTCTCGCCACACAGCAAAACGCCCGCAGTTGCGGGCGTTTTCCATTGCTCATTACAAACTCAGACGCGCTCGAACAGCGCGATCGACTCTACATGTGAAGTCTGCGGAAACATGTTGGCCACGCCGGCACTACACAAGCGGTAGCCCTTTTCCTTGATCAGGATTGCCGCATCACGCGCCAGCGTAGCCGGGTTGCACGAGACATACACAATCCGGCGCGGCGCCTGTTTGCCAAGCGCATTGCACACAGCCATCGCCCCGTCGCGCGGAGGATCGATCAGCAGCTTGTCGAGCGGACCGAGCTTGGCCAGACTCTTTTCAGTAGCCTCAAACAGATTGGCGACGCGGAATTCACTGCACTCGCTCAAACCATTCAACGCCGCGTTTTCACTGGCGCGTTGCGTCAACGACGCCAGCCCTTCTACGCCAACGACCATCGCGCCGCGCGCCGCAATCGGCAGGCTGAAATTACCCAGACCACAGAACAGATCCGCAATCCGCTCGCCGGACTGTGGGTCCAGCAACTGCATGGCACGCCGGATCAGCAAACGATTGATGTGCACATTCACCTGAGTGAAGTCGGTCGGACGAAAACGCAGACTCAACCCGAACTCGGGCAAGGTGTAATGCAGATACGCCTCCTCGCCCTTGCGTACCGGATGAGCCGTCTCCGGTCCACCCGGCTGCAACCACATGCGCAGCCCGTGCGTCGCACCAAAAGCCAGCAAGCTCGCCTCATCCTGCGCCGTCAGTGACGTCTGGTTGCGCAACATCAGCACCGAATGGTCGCTGCCTGCGCAAACATCAATCTGCGAAATCCGGTCTGGCACCGACAAACCGGCAATCAGGGCACGCAAAGGCAAGAGCAGTGCCGAGATGTGCCGGGGCAAGACTTCGCAACTACTCATGTCGGCAATGAAACTGCTTTTTTTCTCGTGAAAACCGACCAGTACCGCGCCAGTCTCGGGCACAACACGCACGCCAATACGCGCACGATCCCGATAGCCCCAGGCCGGGCCGTAAATGGGCGGCAGCACCACATCCGGCTTGACCCGCGCGATGTGCCAGAACGCGTTTTCCATCACCCGCTGCTTGGCCGCCACCTGGGCGCTGACCTCCAGATGCTGCATGCTGCAGCCGCCGCACACGCCGAAAAACTCGCAGCGCGGCGTCACGCGCAGTGCGCTCGGCTTGAAGATCTGCACGCAAGTCGCCTGTTCGAAATTGCGTTTCTTGCGATAACTTGAATATTCGACCTGCTCGCCCGGCAAGGCGCCTTCAATGAAAATGGCCTTACCTTCGTCATGCGCAACGCCACGCCCTTCGTGATCCAGCGATTCAACCAGCGCAAACGGCATGAGCAGCCCCGAAATCAAGGAAAAGGGGGCGATTGTAGCGGCCGGCCGGTGATTTACAAGCGTTGTTCAGCACAAACACTCGGCGAATCAAATAGATGGAATTCACCTTCACAAACACCGCATAAAACCCATATTCCCTTACGGGCAGCCCCCGCTTCGGGCAACTACCTATTGCAGCACCAGTCTCAGCATCACTTCTTTGCACCAAACTGTTCCCTTTTTGCTTTCCCGGTTGTTATAATCCTGCAATCGGCCAAATGGTCGATTTCAGCTATTTGGCTCGTCCGAACTCATATTTTCGCAAGGGAACTAACAATGAAACAATCACTCCTCATCGCCGCTTTGATCGCTCTGGCCGTGTCCGCTTGTGGCAAGAAGGAAGAAGCCGCTGTTGCCGTTGAAGCCTCCGCTCCTGCTGTTGAAGCGTCTGCTGTTGTTGAAGCGTCCGCTCCGGCTGCTGACATGTCCGCTCCGGTTGAGGCTTCGGCTCCGGCTGCTGACGCATCTGCTGCCAAGTAATTCGGCGCGTTGCATTGAAAAGCCGACCTGCGGGTCGGCTTTTTTTCGTCCATATCCTTCGTCCATATCCCGCCCACTCGCAGACAAGTTGTCAGGCAAAGCACCCTGCATCGCAACACTTTTGAGCCAGATCAAATCCTGAAAAGCCCATAAAAACGCGATCCAGCTTGGGGCAACGGTCGCTTTCCGGGAAAACCCTCAGTATGACCCACGCGTAACTCTCCGTATCCTGTCGGACAACTGCAGACCCAGAGCAGTTTTGGCAGACTGGCGCTCCTGCTCTCACCTTTCGAGTGCCGCCGATATTGGAGGGGACATGAAAAAACTCGCATTCCTGATGATGCTGGCCTTTGCCGCGCCGCACGCCTCGGCGCAGGTCGAACTCAAGCTCGGCCACTTCGGTGCCGAAGACCATCCAGCCCAGACCGCCGCCAAACAATTCGCCACCAACGTGGACAAGCGCACCGGCGGCCAGGTGCGCATCAAGATTTATCCGAACAACCAGCTTGGCAATCCGCCCGAAGTGCTGGAACAAGCCATTCTGGGCGCCATTGACATGAGTCTGTCGGGCCAGGATCAGATTGCGAAATACGTCCCGAAATTTGATGCCGTGAGCACACCCTTCGCATTCAAGGATTACGCCATGGCCGACAAGGTTATTGATGGCGATTTCAAGAAATGGGTTGCCAAGGATCTGGAAGCCAAAGGACTGGTATATCTCTCAGCTTGGGAATGGGGCTTCCGCGAAGTCTCCAACTCCAAGCGCCCGATCCTCACGCCCGCCGACATGAAGGGGCTGAAGATCCGCACCCCACCAGCCTTCGCGTATCAGGCCTTTGTTGAAGCCTGTGGCGGCATGGCCCAGACCATCGGTTTCTCGGAGCTGGTGATGGCCATGAAGACCGGTGTGGTGGATGGTCAGGAAAACCCGATCGCGGTGATCTACAACCTGAAACTCTACGAGTCGCAGAAGTACATCTCGATGCTTAACTACACCTACAGCTCGATGACCCACGTGGTCTCGAAAAAGGTCTGGAACAAGCTGACGCCGGACCAGCAGAAGATCATCCAGGAAGAGTCCGATTCGGCCAGCAAGCTGATGCGCCATCTGGTGCGTGATCAGGAGGCCACTCAAATCGCCGAGATGAAGAAGCTGGGCATTCGCATCGACACGCCGGATCTCGCCCCGTTCAAGGCCGCGATGCCGCCCGCCTATGAAAAGGTGAAAGCCAAGGTTGGCGCCAAGAACTTCGACGAGTTCATGGCCATTCTGAAGAAAAACGGCGCCTGAGAGCCCGTTCAAAGCGCCCGCCTTCGCGGGCGCTTTTCACTTCACCCCTGAACGCACCATGAGCCCTGTGCTCATGCGGAGACGCACATGCTGACACTCGTCATCTTCACCGTCCTGCTCATCCTGCTGATGGTCGACTTGCCGATTGCTGTGGCCATCGGTCTGACCGCCATCGGTTTCTTCCTGTGGGAAGGCGAGCCCGACCTGCTCATCATGCTGCCGCAGCGCATGTACGGCGGCACCACCGGCTTCACTCTGCTAGCCATCCCTTTCTTCATTCTCGCCGGCAATCTGATGAATACCGGTGGCATCACCAATCGCATCTTCCGTTTCGCCAAGGCCTGCGTCGGCCACATCTCCGGCGGGCTGGGCCAGGTCAGCGTGATTTCCTCGATGATTTTCTCGGGCATGTCCGGCTCAGCCGTGGCGGATGCAGCTGGTCTGGGCCGCATCCAGCACAAGGCGATGGTCGATAACGGCTATCCCAAACCGCTGTCGGCGGCCATCGTCGCCTCAGCCAATTGCATCGGGCCGGTGATTCCGCCCTCGATTCCCTTCGTGCTGTATGGCGCGATCACCTCGGTATCGGTCGCCAAACTCTTCCTTGCCGGTTTCATTCCGGGGGTGCTGATGGGCGGCGCGATGATGATTGCAATTGCCTTGATGGCCAAGCCGCGCGGTTTGCCCCGTTCAGAGAAAGCGGATTTCACCGAACTCGTCGCCAGCACCAAGGCGGCGTTCTGGCCGCTGCTGGCGCCGATCATCATCATCGGCGGCATTCTCACCGGCTTCTTCACACCAACCGAAGCGGCCGTAATCGTCACCCTGTATGCGCTGGGCTTGGGCTTTGCCTATCGCGATCTGAAATGGAAGCAGCTGCCCGGCATCCTGTTTGCCTCGCTGAAACAGACCACCGGCCTGCTTTTCATCATGGCTGCGGCCAACTTCTTCGGCTGGCTGACCATCCACCAGCGCATCCCGGATGCAGTGATCCAGTCACTGGCGGGCCTGTCGGCCTCGCCCGCCGGGGTGCTGTGGATGATCATCGGCGTCGTCGTGGTACTGGGCTGCTTTCTTGAAGGCAACGCGATTTTCATGATCACCCTGCCGATTTTCATGCCTATCGCGCGCCTGTTCGGCATCGACATGATCAATCTGGGCGTCGTAATGACCCTGCTGATCATGATCGGCAACCTGACCCCGCCGGTCGGCATGTGCCTGTTCGCAGTTGATAGCTTTGCGCGAACCGGGGTCTGGCCGTTGGCCCGAGAAGCCCTGCCCTTCATGGCCGGCATCCTGCTGGTCACGCTGCTGATCGCCTTCGTGCCGGAAATCGCCCTCTTCCTGCCCAATTACTTCATGCCCGGCATGTAAAAAGGAGCCTGACCATGAAAGCCTTTCACTCGATCTTCGATCGCTTCGACGCGATCATCACCTTCATCCTCGAATGGGTGTGCATCGTCCTGTTCGCCGGGCTGACCCTGCTGCTCACCGCCAACATCGTGATGCGCTTCGTGCCACTGTTTTCGCTGCACTGGTTCGATGAAATCGTCGAACTGATCTTCGCGGCGCTGGTGTTCTACGGGGCAGCAGCGCTGTGGGTGACACGCGGGCATTTCAGCGTGGGCGACTGGATCTCGAAATACATCGCCAACGTGCGCCTGCGCTACGTATATCGGCTGTTGATCGAACTGGCCTCGCTGTTTTTCATGGGCGTATTCCTCAAATACTCCTACGAGCTGGCCATGCGCGCCGAGGATGTGACCAATGCCCTGCAACTGCCCAAAACCCTGCTGTATGCATGCATGCCAATTTCCGCGGCGATCATGCTGCTGTACAGCATGAAGAACGTGGTGATCGAGCTCGGCTGCATCATCGATCCGGCAAATGGCGAAACTTTCCGCGCCAAGCCGGAGGATGCTGCGCACTAAGGGTCTGGAGAGCCGCGCACAGCGGCCCTCTGCAGGCATACAACCTCAAGCGTCAATCCCGGCAAGGGTTTCCGGCAAGACTATCCGGAGACCCTTTACAGGTGCGGCTCTACAGCCAGCTACTCGATTACACCCAAGCCCGGATCGACACGCGGCAGCAGCAAAGTGAAGGTGCTGCCCGCGCCGGGTGTCGAGCTCAGATCGATCAGCCCGCCCATGCACTCGGCCAGCTCGCACGCAATCGCCAGGCCCAGCCCTGTGCCTGCGTGATTGTGCGTCAGCACGTTGTCAGCCTGTGCAAAACGCTCGAACACCTTACTCTGCGCCTCCAGCGGAATGCCCGGGCCGGTATCCCAGACGGCAAACGCCAGCAGGCCGTCATTCAGATGCACGTGCATTTCGACCCGCCCCTGCACGGTATATTTCACCGCATTGCCGAGCAGATTGCTCAACACCTGACGCAGGCGCACCGGATCGACCACCATGCGCGCCGGCAAATCCGGCGCCATCACCATCGCACCGCCCAGCCCCTTGGCCTGCGCCTCGCGTGAATGGCTGGCCCACAGTTCATGGCACAAATCAGCCAGGTCAATATCCTCCGGGTGCAGCACCAGCCGGTCCGAGTTCAGCTTGGCCAGATCCAGCAAATCATTGAACACGGCATACAGCTGCCGCCCGCCGGCCAGAATGTTTTTCGCGTAATCGTTCAGCTCGCTGCCCGCCGTTTCCAGCTGCAGCAACTCGGCAAAGCCGATGATGCTGTTGAGCGGCGTACGCACCTCGTGGCTGATCGCGGCGATGAACTCGTTCTTGCTGCGTGCCAACGCATCCGAATGCTCGCGCGCCAGGCCCATTTCATGATTTTGTAGCCGGGTCAGCTCCAGCAAGGTTCGGCAGTGCGCATGCTCCAGGCAAGCCTGGCAGGCCAGGGCCAGCCGTGGCAAGAGCATGCGCAAGGCGCTCAACTCCTCCTCGCCCACCTGCGCCTCGCCCTGCTCAATCAACAAACAGGCCTGTCGGCCCACACGCAGCACACACAGAGGCCTCCCGGCAGAATCGAGCGGCCTGAAATCCTCCGCATTGCCCGCCAGCCAGGCCACCAGATGGAAGCTGCGCGCCGTCTCAACGAGCGCGGTTTCTGGATACGCCAGCCCTTCGATCCTCCCATCCTCGCTCAGCCACCATAACTGGGCGGCGCGTGCGCGCAAGCACTGCGTCAGCGTTGCCAGAAAATCCTGCAGCATCTCACCCAGATCCAGCGAAGTGCCGATGTGCATCGACAACTCGTTCTGCAGGGAGAGCAAGCGAATAGTGCGTGGAGTGCGCTCAGATACTGGCATCAGCCCTCAAACCCAAACAAAAATGATGTAAAAAAATGCGCGAAAAAGTCTCGCCAGCGACGTTGCAGCGCAAAGAATACACACCGCCCCAAGCACCGCGAATCGATGCGCCCCAATGGCCGTAGTCGATGCGAGACAGGCCAAAAATGGCCTCAAACCTGTCGCAAAAACCTGGGGACTGGGGACTGGGGACTGGGGACTGGGGACTGGGGCAGTGTGGCCCTGGAGCCGCCCCCGTCAAACATCTTCGGCAACCCATACCCCGACCCGCACCTGCACATAACCCGCTCAGCCTTCTGCCACAGGCAGACCTGATTTTCCTGGGGCATGCCTGCAAAGCCGCCCCCGTATTGCCTCTGCAGCACCCCTGCCCGAAGACCGAATCCCGGCGCAGCTTTCCAGGCATGCCCAACTCAGTCCTCAGCACTCATTGCTCAGTCCTGCCGCAGGCGCGAGCCTAAGGCGGTAGAATCGCGGCTCATTCCTTACCCGCGCACCTCTCCATGCTTCGCTGGCTGCCCGCACCGCTCAAGGCCTTGTTCGTCGCCCTGACCATCGGCCTCAACACCATTCTGGTGTTCATCGCCTTCATCCCTTTTGCACTGATCAAGCTGTGCCTGCCGCTGCGCCCCGCGCGTGTCTTCGCCGACCACTGCCTGATCGCGATTGCCAATGCCTGGGTCAACGCCAACGGCCTGTGGATGAACGCCATTGAGCGGCAGGACTGGCAAGTCAGCTTTGACGGCGGCAGCGACAAGCTGCACCTCAAGGGCTGGTATCTGATCAGCTGCAATCATCAAAGCTGGGCCGACATCCTGATCCTGCAGCGCATCTTCCTCGGCCGCATTCCCTTCCTGAAATTCTTCCTCAAGCGCGAGCTGATCTACATCCCCATCATCGGCCTGGCCTGGTGGGCACTGGATTTTCCCTTCATGCGCCGCGGCGGCAAGACCCTCGCCGCAGCGGCCGCGGACATGGCCACCGCGCGCAAATCCTGCGAAAAATTCCGCCACATTCCCACCTCGGTCATCAATTTCCTCGAAGGCACGCGCTTTACCGCCGCCAAGCACAAGCAGCAGAAATCCCCCTACCCGCATCTGCTCAAACCCAAGAGCGGCGGCGCTTCGATTGCGCTGGGCACCATGGGCGAACTCTTCGAATCCATGCTCGACGTGACCATCGTCTATCCCGACGGCGTACCGACCTTTGTGGACGTGATGTGCGGGCGCATGGGCCGCGTCATCGTCGAAGTGAAACAGGTGCAGATCCCGGCCGAATTCATCGGCGAAGCCGCCAGCCGCGACCCGCACTACCGCTCGAAAATCCAGGTCTGGCTAAACAGTCAGTGGGCCGAGAAGGAAGCGCGCATCAGCGAGCTGCTGGGGAAGTAAGCCTCCGAGGCAATGAATTTCTAAAGCCGGCGTGATCCGCCTTTCGTAGAGCCTGCCCTCGACTTGATCGGGGGAGCGGCTTCAGCCGCAAATCACGTGCAGCATTCGCGGCTGAAGCCGCTCCTTGTATTGTCGAAGCCACGTTCTCGTAGGGCCGACTTCAGTCGGCCAGCCACGCGTGGCGTGCGACTGAAGTCGCACCTACGAGAGCACTCCACCTGAAACGGGATCTCCGCTCTCAGGCCGCCGGCCAGCTCTGCAACACCCGATAGCGCGACCCAGCTCCCTCGGCTTGCGAGGCCGCCAGACACCAGCTCGCCACCGGCAAAATCAGTGCCGGTGCCTCGCAGATATCAAACCCGGGATCTTCCGCCTTGCGCTGCAAAGTGATGTGCGCCCGGAACGCGCGCGCCTCCAGCGCAAAGCCCGCCGCGCGCAAGGCCTCATGCAGCTCAGCGACGAAACGCTGCAAGCCCTCCGGCAGCTGACCCGGCCCGGCCCACAAGATCCGGTTGTGCGGCCAGTAGCCCAGCTGATCGATGCGCAGACCACAGCGCGGCAAAGACAGACCGGCAGCGATCTCGCATAGCAGCTCGATTTGCGCCGGACTCACCTCGCCCAAAAAAGCCAGGGTCAGGTGCAGGCTGTCTTCCGGCATCGGGCGGCCGGAGAATGGCGCGCCCAGCGCGTGCAAACACCCGGCCAGTTCCGGCGCCGGCCAGAGCGCGAAGAACACGCGTTGATGTTCAGATTTCATGTCGCTCCCCAAACTTATCCACTCCCGGCATTAGCCCGCAGAGCCGCGAGCAGCCTTGCTCTGCAGCACACCCTGCTGCTCAGGTCCATTCAGCAAGCCTCTACAAACAAACGTCCTGAAGAGGCAAGCCGGGAGCGACTATACGAGCCGGCATCAGATTCGTAGGGCGGGTTAGCCGCAGGCATAACCCGCGCGGAAGTAGTGGGTCACGCCCGTATGGAAGTTTGGCAGCGCGGGTCAATGACCCGCCCTACATGGCTTACTCCTTGATTGGTTTTTCCTCGGCCTCTTTTCGGACGCGCGTGCTTATTATTGATCCGTTCACCAATTTGTCCCGAAAGAGAAAGCTGAAATTCCATGCATTAACCAGGGTGCGAATCTTTATCAGATCCTCAGCTGGAAATAACTCGGCCTTCGCTGCAAGAGCTTTAGACCTCTTTCCTGCTATACGGTCCCCTTCGGCAGCGGTTTTGCACCAGAGCAAATATGCGGAGTATTTGTTGTCAGCTTTGATCTGCGACATATAGGTACCGCCATCGTATTCAACAAAAAAAGTATAAAGCGACATTTTTACCCCACTATTTTGAATGCGTTCATGTCCTGTGCGATACAGAGCGTTACTAGCCCTGCAGGATGGGCTCGGCAAGCCCACGCGTTTCAACAAGACTTCCGCCGCGTGGGCACACCGTGCCCACCCTTCAGATCGCCCGTTTCGCCACGTTTCACCAGCAAATACCTACCTTCAATTTATCTCAATTTCATACCACAACGTCCGCCAGACCTCCCCCGCCTCCAGCGTGGCGCGCTCACTGCCCGTCACCTTGATTTCCTCGCGCCTATTGCCACGCTCATCCAGCGCCCAGGCGCGCACGCGGCTGGCCGCGACGGGTAGCGTGATGCGCGCGGCGAGGCCTTCGACTACAGTCGGTGCGCTGCCGAAATTGCGGCCGACGCTCGTTTTCTTTTCGTCCAGCCAACGCTGGCCGGTGTTCTCGACCTGACCCAGCGCGCTGATCAGCACGCGGCCGGGCCCGGTGAAGTCGCGGCCTTCGATCAGGCTGGCCATCAGCACGCCCCAGTCGTTGCGCGCGCCTAGCAATTCCAGCTCGATGCCGTGCGCATCGTAGGGCTTGCCCAGCCGCGCACCGATGAGGCCCTTGCTGCGCGGGCTGTCGATGACGACGGTTTTGCCATTGACGCCATCGAGGCCCCAAAGCAGTTCGCCGGTTTCGCTCTTCACCGGCAAAGGCAGGGCGACAGCAGCGGGCGTGGTGATGTTCACCGCACCTTGCAGCACGGCATTTCGCGGCGCGCCGAAGCTGTCGGCGCCGGGCATCTTGTAGCTGGCACGCAGGGCGTCGATCCAGGCCTTTTGTGCGGGCAGCGGCTGAGTCAGCACTTTGGCGGCGCGGGTATCGCCACGGCGGAAGAGCGCGGCGGCGCTGAGGAAGCTGGCCATCTTGACCGGGTTGGCGTGGCTGTCGAAGAAACGGTCGATCATGCCGCTGTCCCACTTCCTGTCGTGCGCGCCGAAGCTGTAGAGGAAGAGGCCGTCCCAGTCCTGCAGTGCGCCGTAGGCGGCAGCGAGCGGCAGGGCTTCGCCCTGATAGTGGCTGGGATTCGAGTGGTTGTATTCGGTGACGATGAAGGGCTTGCCGGGCACCCGGCGCAGGGCCAGATCGGCCAGCGTGCCGGCGCCATCGATGCCGGCCATGGGCGTGTTGGCGATCTTCCAGTTGTCCATATCCCAGGGCTTGCCGGGGAAGTGCGGGTGCTGCCAGTAGGCGTGGCCATCGACCACGTCCAGCGCGGCCTGAATCGGCGCGGTGCTGTAGCTGACCTGGGTGCCGACGATGAGCGGCATGGCGCCTAGTTCTTCGCGAAGGTAGCTCTGGAAGCCGCGCCAGTAGCCGCTCTCCACGTCCCACAGAAACGCGATCCAGTCCTGCTGACCGGCGCGGGTGCGACTCATCAGATCGCCGCTGCCGATGATGTCGACCGTGCCGGCTTCCAGAGATTCGCCGGCCTTGAGGCCCAGCACACCGCCGGGGCGCAGACTGGCCGAGGCGATCTGCAGGCGCCCGGTGAGCTGGCCCAGCCCGCCTAACGTGAGGCGCGCCAGCTCGTCGCCCTGCGAGGGCGCGAAAGTGATTTTGTAATCCTGCCAAGCTGTGCCGACTTCAATCGTCTGATCCCACAAATGCTGCCAGGGAGCGTGCGCCTGCATGGCTTGCAGGGAGAGCTTCATGGGTTTGTCGGCACGCAGACGCAGCGTCAGCGTGTAGGGCTGATCCATCTTGAAGGCGAGACGGTTCTGGTGGAGCTGGGTGTGCCAGTTCTCGCGGCTGGGCGCCGTTATCGCCAGATCAAGCCCGTCTTCGGCCGTCGTGCTCAGGCTGGCTTTGGCAGTGCCCACCAGCTGCAGGTTCCAGCCGGCTTCGCTGCTCTTCACATTAGCGGCGCTGCCCAGCATCTCGGCGCCCAGCGCCTCTTCGCGCAAACCCCAGGCGGTGCGCAGCCCGGCGCTGTCTTTGTATTTCGCGCGCAGCCAGGCCTGCCACTGGCGCTGCAGCTCGCCGCGGTAAGGTTCGGTCATGGCGTTCAGGCTGCCCACGCGCCACTCGCGCAGCAGGCCGTTCTCGTTGTTGATCTCGATGAGCGCGACGGCGGGTTCTTCGATGTAGCGATTGCCGGTGTAGGGGTTGCGATGCAGGAGCAGATCGCGGGCAAAATCCTGCTGCATGACGACCATGGGCGGGTAGAAGATGTCCACGCCCTTCCAGTATTTCGGCGTGTCCTCGCCCCAGTCCTTGAAGCCCGGATACTTGCGGCCCACATGCAGGTTCAGGTCGCTGTAGATGCCTTCGCGCTTGAGTGCGGCGATGAAGTAATCGAGGAGCTCCAGCATGGCCGGATCAAGCGTGCGCATGTCCTTCTGCAGCAGACCGTCCGGCGCCGGACGGGAATCCATGTGGTGGAAACGCACGACGTTGATGCCGAAGCGGGCCATGCGCGCGGCCAGCTTGTCGGCCGTGGCGTGATCCGGCGCGACCGAGCCGAAGACGATGTTGCCGCCGAGCAGGCGCAGACGCTCGGTGCCGGCGAACAGATGGCCGTCCTCGACGCGCACGAAGCCGTGCTTGCCGGCGGGCTTGTCGTTCCAGGCGGAAAGATTGGTGAGATTGGCGCTCGCGTCATCCCAAGGCATCACGAAGGGAAACAGCTCGCCGGCCAAGCTCGACAAGCTCAGCGTGGTCAGCAAAAACATGGCGAAGGCTTGTCGGAGCATCAGTTTCATTGTTTTCCCTTCCTGAACGGTGATTACAGGAATACAGCCGGCACGGGCCCGGCAGCTTGTCCCGACTATCCTCTTACAAACCCTTACAACTGGCTTGTTACCCGATCCGCAGTGTGCCGCGTTATTAGCCTCGGAGGATGCAATTTTGTATTTTTGGAGATTCACCATGAAAACGACCCGCTTTGTATTGATTGCATTACTCGCTGGCGCCAGCCTGATGGCCCCCATCGCCAGTCAGGCCGAAACCATTTTTGAACGTTTCGCCCCACCCCTGTTGCTGCCGATCCCGATTCCCGTACCGGTGCCCGGGCATATCCGCGGCCCGGAAATCCGGGTGCAAACTGCGCCGGTCTGGCATGACGACTATGACCGCGATTATCGCTACGAGCGCCGCCATGACCGCCGTGACTATCGTTATGATCGTTACGACGACCGTCACGATCGCCGCTATGACCGCCGCTATGACCGCCATGACCGGCGCTATGACCGTCACGACCGCCACGACTACTACAGGCGCTAAGCCAGTAGGTCCGCCCGGCCAGATCCAATAAGCAAACCGGGCGGGCCAGCCGATGGCCCGCACCGAACCCTCATCTGCAATCAGGAGATTGACCTGTGAAAACCACCCGACTACTGATGAGCCTGCTGCTCGTCGGCGCCAGCATACTCGGCGCCATGCCCAGCCAGGCCGAAGTCAACATCGACATCCGCCTGCCCGGCGTCAGCATCGACTTGTTCCCGGCTCCGCCACCGCCGCGTTACGAGGTATTTCCGGCACCCCGCCATGGTCGCGTCTGGCACCCGGGCTACTGGCGCTGGAACGGCCGCGCACACGTCTGGGTCGGCGGCGTCTGGGTACGAGAACGCCCCGGCTATGTCTGGATTCCGGAACGCTGGGAGCCGCGCGGCAATGACTGGCACTTCGCCCCCGGCCGCTGGGATCGCCACGACGGCGACTGGCGTGCGGCGCAACGCCAGGAACATAATCGCTGGAGTGAATGGCGCCGTGATGATGAGCGCCGCAAGGACCAGTGGCAGCGCGAACAACAGCGTCGTGAAGCAGATCGACGCGAAGAGCGTCGCCGTGACGAAGCCCGGCGACAGGAACAGCGGCGTGATGCACAGCGCCAACGTGAAGAGGCGCGGCGCGATGATCGCCACGACCGCCGCGATGATCGCCGTGACGACAGGCGTGATGAGCGCAAGGATGATCGCAGCGACCGCCGCGATGACCGACGCGACAACGAGCGCGACAAACGCCACTAAAGCGCGATTTTCTCTGGCCTGAAGAACCGCCCCCCGCTTGAGTCTCAGAGCAGCATGCTCGCACACCCAGGCGGGAAGCGGATCTTCAGGCAGGTCTTGAAATAGTTTGGATCGCTTCCACGCAGCGCGTGGGAGCAATCAAGCCGGGTTCCCCCGGATCACCACCCTGGCGGGCAGCTTACTTTTTCTTCGCGGCCGGGCTTTTGGTGATGTTGCAGTTTTCCATCAGGAATCGCAGCGCATCGCGGCCGCCCCGCTCGGACGCGTCCAGCAGATATTTTTGCGCCTCCGGAAAGAGTTCCTCCTCCCACATCGACAAGAGACTTTCCTTGATTTCAAAGGGCGCAGAAGCCGTGATCAGCGTGGGCACCACGCGCTCATCGAAACCGTCGGCCTGGACCTTTTTGATCAGCGCGCGTGCTTCACGCTCGCTCAGTGAAGTCTTGGGTTTGACGCCCGCGGCCAGACAGATGAACAGGGTCTGGCGCGAATCCAGATCTTCCTTGCCTTTGGTGAGCTGACGCCATTCTTTGGAGATGAAGCCATCGAGCTGATCGACATCTTCCAGCCCGCCTTCAAGCAGGAAGTAACTGGATTCCAGCGCATTCAGCGCAGCATCCAGCGCCAGCTTCGCGTCCAGGATCAAGGGCGCATCATGCTTTTCAATTTCGCGTTTGACGCGATTGGCGATGACGCGATGCTCGGCCGGTACATCCTCGAAGAGCTTGGCGGGAAACGCCAGCTTGCCACCGGCGGGCGACGCCTCTCGCAGCGCGTCGACGATTTGCGCAAACAGCTGGCGCGTCAGGCATTCCTCCTGCTGCGCCAGGCGCGCCAGAATCGCAGTGCGGATGACGCTATCGGCAGAGGCCAGATCAAGCTCAGCCATCGGCAAACCCATGTCCTGCGCAAACCAGCGCGCGGCGGCCATGGCGCTGATGTTGTCCTGCCGGCGCTGCAATTCCTTGCGATAAGCGCTCAGCGACAGCGGTTTCTTGAGGGTGCGTTCGTCCTGAAAGTCTTTCAGCGCCTGCCCGGAGATGCCGCCAAAAAAAGGCTCCTCAGGCATTTCATGCAGCTTCTTGAGCATTTCATTGCCGCCACGGGAGTGCGACAGGAAACTGTTGTCGCGCAAGGATTCGGCCGCCTTGCTCAGATCGTCGCCACAGGCATTTTCCAGATAAAGGCTGACCAGATGCACGATGCGCTTGCGCGCATTGTCCAGATCCGCGTGCAGATGGCTGCCGCCAAAATATTCCGCAACCTGCACGCTGCCCTTGGCCCCGTCCGCAATGATGGCCTGCCAGACCTCGGGCGAAATCAGTGCTTTCTTGACCCCGTAACTCAACGCCTTTTCGAAGAAAGGACGCTTGTCGATGAGGGCGATATTCTGGCGAGAATCAGTCATGGGCACGACATTCAAAAAACAAAGGGGACGAAAATTCTAATCAGCAACAATCTTCCGAGTACCTACGCTCATACCCGATCCCGTCATTCCCGCGAAGGCGGGAATCCAGCGGCTTAAACGCGACACTGGGCTACCCCTTCGCGGGAATGACGGACTTTTGAAGCAAAAGTCATGAGCGGGCGGCGTCAAGCCCAAACCAGAAAGCCGATCAAAGCGCGGACTCTTCGTCCGGCCGAGACCGAGGCTTCGGCTTGCTGACCGGCGCCGCGCTCTCCGCAGGAGCCACGCCTTCGGCGAGCGCCGCGCGCGCCAGCTCCTGTTCCGCCTCCAGACGCTGGCGGATTTCGGCCTGCTTTTTCAGCGGCGGCCAGATCTGCTCGAACATGTCCGGATGCTCGTGCTTGAGCAGCCAGGTCAGTTCCTTCCAGTCGTTATCACACACCTCGGATCGATCAACCGCATCATCCTTGGTATTCAGATTCACATTGAAGGTGTCATACAACTGAAAGTGCGCAACCTCTTCATCCCGATCCGACAGGTAATCAATCAGGGCCTCGCAGCCACCGTCGAGATTGCCAATCGCCTCGATGAAATCCGCCGTCTGATCTTCATCGCGGAAGATCACGGCATTGATCATGCCACGCAGGTGCTGATGCGTTTTGTCGGCATACAGTTTTTCAACAACCACCGCGCGCGCGAATTGTTCCGGCGTGATCAGCAGATTGACGACCGACTCTTTGGAGGAATCAAACTCGCGAATAACCGCCAGCAAATCCTTGGGCCGCAACTCCTCAAGCACCTCCACCAGCGCCTGATCGCCCTCGGTATTCGCCAGGGACACCAGTGCGAATTCCGCACCCGCAATATCGCCAGCACCGATGAGGCTGGCCGCTTTCACTACCAATGCATTTGCCATGATTTTTCGAAACCTGATGAAAATGGGGTGGGGTAATCCGTGCTAGAAACCGTGTTCTGGCGAAACGGCCGAGCGCTATTCGTTGCGATCAAAACCCTGCTCGCTCATCCAGTCGGCGCCCGCTTCATCCAGACCGCGTTCGTCGTCTTCAGAGTCTTCGTTGCCATCTTTGTCCTGCTCCTCATCATCCTTCTCGGCCTCGTCATCATCGCTGGCCGCGACAGGACGGCTGCCGTGCTTGTCCGAACACTTTTCAAGCAAGTATTCAAGACAGACAACGGTACTCATGAAGCGTTCGCCATCGGGTTCGCCCAAGGCGATCAAGGCCAGTTCATCGCCCCAGGGCTCAAAACGCACGGCATCTTCAATCGCATCCCAGGACGGAAACTCGTCCGGCTCCAGCGACGACAAGTGCGTCATCGCATGCGGGTCGATAAAACGCACGCCGCCATGAAATGCCGGCACCACCATTTCGGGCGCGAATTCAATCATCGACATCAAAGCGGGAAACTGTTTGCGCTTTTCCATGAGGCGCGCACGCAATACATTCTTGCCTTCTGAATCAGACTGCAGATCCTCGATCTCGGCCTTGTAGGCGCGACTCAAGTCTTCGAAATAATAAGACAGCTTCATTGCAATACCTTGTTGATATAAGACCGCCAGATATCCTGGGCGGTTTCAATGGGACTTTCCAGCAGACTGCGGCGACGATTCTCGTCGTAAGCCTGCCGCTTTGCCGGGTCTGCCAGCAAATCGTAAGCATCCTTGACCTCCCGGAAACGCGCAGGCGCCTCAGGCGAGGTATTTTTGTCCGGATGGAATTGCGAGGCCTTTTTGCGGTAGGCGGTTTTGATTTCGGCAATCGACGCATCAACCTCGATGCCGAGTACGGCGTAATAATCCTTCATGCGCTTTTATCTAAATCCGTCCAGGGTTTGAATACTGATGCTATTTCACCTGCAGCACCGCACAAAAAATCCAGTTACGTCAAACCAGCAACTCGCCATTATGCGCCCCGGACGCGTGCGTTTCCATGCTGCAACGCCTTTTCCCCTAAATCCATCGCTTCCGCATCAGATCGCTGGCACATGTGCCGCAAATGCCTGTTCGTGGGCACGGACAATCCATTGCCAATCGAATTCATCACGGGCGCGCTGCAGGCCGGCTGCACGCAGGCTTGCGCTCAGGGCGCGATCATCGAGCAGGCGGAAAAGCTGGCGCAGGCAATCGGCTGGATCGCCTTCAGCGAACAGCAAGCCGTTGCGTTCATGCTCAATCACGCTGGGAATGCCACCGCTCGCGCTGGCCAGCACCGGCACACCGGCCGCATTCGCTTCGCAGAGCACGCGGCCCATGGTTTCCGCATCGCGCTGGCCGGAGATACGGTTGCGCGTGACGCGGCTGGCAAGCACAAAAACGTCGGCCTGCCAGTAATACACGGGCAGACTTTCCTGGGGCAAACGACCGAGAAAGCGCACGCAATCCCGCAGACCCAGACGCGCCACCTGCGCCTCGCAGCGTCGCCGCTCGCGCCCGTCACCAACGATATCGAGCATCGCATCAGCGTGCCGCTGGCGGATTTGCGGCATCAGACTGATCAGGAAATCCAGGCCTTTCTTGGGCACCAGCCGACACGCCGTCAACAGACGCGGACCGCGGCCTGTAAGCGCCGGCCGCGTCGTCTCGGCGGGCTGAAAATGGCGGCTATCAACGCCGCCGGTGAGCACGCGCACGCTGTCTGGCGGCAAGCCCAGATCGGCCAGCAGCGCCGCCGTGAAGGCGCTATTGGCCAGCACACAAGCGGAGGCGCGTGCCGCTTGCGTCATCACCAGCCGGCGCTGATCGCGCAGGATGCGCTCAATCCATTCGGGTGCATTGAACTGCCTGAACAGCCGATACAGACGTGTGCCCACCCAGCGCGAGCCGAGCAAACTGCTACCAAAACGAAATGGATAGGCGATCCACGGGCGCATCACATCATTGCCAACGCTGCGGCACACGGTTGGCACGCCCAGCACGCGGCCGACTTCGCCGAAATACACATTCGATGCGTAGATCAGATCCGGCGCAAAGCGCCGCCCCACCGCAACCGCCTGCGCCACGCTGTGCCAATGCGCCACGCGGCTGAGCACCCGCCGCACCGGAAACGACTGCGTCGCGTCGTGTCGAAGGCACTCCTCATGCAGATCTGGATCGTCGGCGCGACAGGTCAGGACTTTGAGCTGATGCCCCTGCGCCGCCAGATGGCGCGACAAATTAACCGCGTGCGTCTGCATGCCGCCAAAGCTCGGCGGATATTCCGGCAGGATCAACAGCAGACGCAGACTTCGGTTTATTGAAAGAGGCATGCAGAATTGCTCAGGACTTCCCCAGCAACTCGCGCGCATGCTCAGCGCCCGCGCCATTCGGGGCGAGTTCGAGATAGGTGCGCAGTGCCTTGGCAGCCTTGTCCGAATCGCCGGCCTTGGCCCAGGCTTCGCCCAGATTCAGGTAGGCCACCACGCGTGAGGCGTCCAGTTCTATGGTTTTCTCGAACCAGCGCGCGGCTTCGCGATGCTTGTCCTGCTTGAAGAAAATGTAACCCAGGTTGTTCGCAGCCAGGGCGAAATCCGGGCGCAGCTTGAGGGCTTCGGTGAAGGCGGCTTCGGCTTCGGCGTATTGCTTCTCGCGATACAGCTGCAGCCCGCGATCATTGGCGCGCTGGGCCTGTTGGCGGATCGAACTGCCCACCACCGGCAGGCTGGTGATCTTGCGCTCGCGCCCCTGCAGATCAGGCACCACCACGGCCGAGGCGGCAGACACCGGCGCCGCAGCGGAGACAGGCGGGCGCGCCGCATCCAGTTTGGTGTTGAGCGCAATCGCCTCGCCCGACAGTTGGGCGGTGTCGGCGTTGAGGAATTCGCCCTCGGCGCGCAGTTCGAACACGAATTCGCCGCCCTGCGAGCCGGGCAAGCTTCCAAAGGCCGGCGTCTGCTGCGACACGCTGGCAACGGCAGGCGCCAGATAGGCCGCCAGTTCGGTTGCGGTGATGTAGCCGTCATTGTTCAGATCGCCCTTGCCGGCCAGCGCCTGCAGTAGCGTCCAGGTGAACACGGAATGGCCGTTCGGCCCGCCGTCGGCGACCATCTGATCGGCCCCGCCAGCGGTGAGCATCTGCCGCCCGATGCGCTTGGCGTTGTCGCGCAGAAAGGCGTTGCCGGCGCCGCGCGTGAGGCCGAGGCCGCTGTAACAGGAATCCATCACGAAGAAAACGTGCTTGGCCGGCAGACTCTCGGCGATGTTCTGCAGCTCGGTCATGGCGATGCCATCGCTGGCGAGCTTGGCCGGATCGGCATCAACCGGCACGATGTAGCCCAGATCACGGCCGGAGCTGAGTTTCTGCGTCGCGCCGTGGCCGGCGTAAAACACGAAGACGCGGTCGTTCTTCTGCATACCGGCGTGGCCGAGCTTGTCGTGGAAAGCCGCGAGAATCCCTGTGCGCGTGGCCTCGGCATTGGTGATCAGTTGGATATGATCCGGGGCGAAGCCGTATTTCTGGCTCAGCGTGTCGCGCATGGCCTGCGCATCGCGCACGGCGTACTGCAGGCGCGGCCATTTGGCGTATTCGTCGATACCGATGACGATTGCCCAGGACTGGTTGTAACCCGTCGTCACCGTAGCCTTGGCGGCTTCGCTGTTCCTGCCTTTGCTAAGGGTGAATTCATGGCCATCCCAACCGGCAAACTGGTAACCCTCCGCCACCAGTTGATCCAGCACCAGCGGCAGTGCCTTGATCGTGCGTTCGTGAATGTCATGAAACAGGATGATGCCGCGTCCTTCGGCATCCACGCTGCGCAACACCCGGTCGGCAATCGAGCGCGGCACTGGATCGGCCCAATCCAGCGAGTCGATATTCCACATTACCGAGCGCAAGCTGGCCGCATCCAGCCATTGACGCGCCTCCGGGCTGCCGGCTCCGTAAGGAAAACGGAACAAGGGCGCGCGCTGGCCGTCGACCGCGCGCAGCAAGGTATCGGTATTGACGATCTCGGCCTTGAGCTTGTCGCCGGTCTCTTTCGACAATTGCGCATGGCTGTAACTGTGATTGCCCAGTACGAAACCATCGGCCATCAGCTTGCGTGCCACGCGTGCATTGGCGCCCAGCTTCGCGGCGCCGCCCTCGCCCACCGCACCGAGATTGCGACCAACCTGGAAGAACACGGCCGGCGCGCCGTATTGCTGCAGGATCGCCTCGATCTCTTCGGTGAATTTGGGGTGCGGGCCATCATCGAAGGTCAACACCAGCGTCTTGGGCGGCAGGCCGCGGCCAATGATCTCGGACTCCTGCTCACTCTTGTCCAGCGCGGCAAGCTGTTCGGGCGAATACGGCATGACCACGCCGTAATCCTTGAGGATCTGCTCACGCGAATAGAGCTTGCGCAGCTTGGCCAGATAGTCGCCCCAGCGCTCGCGCTTGAGGGTAATCGCACGTGATTCGAAGCGGCTGAAGATCTGCTGGATCTCGCGTTCGTAGTTTTTTTCGATCTCGGCCAACGCCTCCAGATCCTCGCCCACGCGCTTGTGCAACTTTACCGCCGGCAGGCTGCCATTGCGCCCCAGTTCGGCCTGCAATGCCCCTAAGACTTCACGAAAAGCCAGGCGATCTGCATCGAACAGGCCGGCGTCGGATTCAACGTAATCGAGCACCTGTTCCACTGCACCGAAGCCCTGCTTGGGCGCGGCTGCCACCAATACCGCCAATTGCTGCTGCAGCGTGTCGGCATGCGCCAGATTGTCGTGAAAGAGCCCTTGCCCCACAGCATTCGCCGACGCACGCTCGTGCACCTCAAGCGCCTTGTCATCGGCCAGCAGCACGATGATCTGGCGATAATTCGCCAGCATCGCCCGCAGGCTGTTCAGCGCAGGTTCCGCCGCGCCTGCAGGCGCCGTCAACACAGCTGCCGGTTCCGTCGCCGGGCTGCGCCCGTGCTGCCAGCCCAGCACGCCGGCCACAATCAGGACGGCGACGGAAATTGCACTCAGCAGGCGGGTTCGGTTACGCATGGGATCGGGCTTGGCGTGAAGGAATGAAGCCGGCATTTTGCCTGAACTTCCCTCGCCTCACCGCCCTATGCTGCTCAGCGGCCTGACTAGCCGTAACGCCGTGCCGCCTCAACCGCCAGACCCGCGCCGATGCTGCCGAACAGATCGCCTTCGCAGGCGCGCGCCTCGGGCAGCAAGGCGCCAATCTGTGCGCGCAGTTGCGGCACGCCGCTGCCACCGCCGGTAAAGAAAATAGTATCCACGGCGCTGGCCGGAATGCAGGCCTGGGCGAGCAGATCACTGACGGTTTGCGCCACGCGCGTGACCAGCTCTGCGGTGGCATCGCTGAAGGCTTCGCGCGTGATCTCGCCGCCCAACTCCGGCCACAGCTCACCCAGATCCAGACGCGTGCTGTCGGCACCGGAAAGGGCGATCTTGGCCTCCTCCACCTGCAGCGCCAGCCAGTGCCCGGAGCGCTGATTGATCAGACGCGAGAGGCGATCGAGCTTGTCGCGCTCGGCGCTCATGCGGTAGATCTGCTGCAGATCGACGGCCGCAGTGCGGCTGTAGGCCAGCGGAATGGTGTGCCAGGTGGCGAGCAGATGGAACAATTGCGAAGGCAACACGCCGCCGTTGGCAGTGCGACTGCCCAGGCCCAGCAGCGGCATGGCGCTGGCCAGGTTCAGGGCGCGGTCGAAATCGGTACCGCCGATATGCACACCGCCATTGCCGAGCAGATCCTCGCGGCGCTCGACGCTCTGGGCGCGCTCGGGCGAGAGGCGCACCAGCGAAAAGTCGGCTGTGCCGCCGCCGATATCGGCGATCAGCACCAGCTCCTCGCGGTTCAGACTGCGCTCGTAATGCAGCGCCGCGCCAATCGGTTCGTACTGAAAACTCAGCTCGCGAAAACCGGCCGCGCGCGCGATCTGCGCCAGCGTGTCCTCGGCCAGCTTGTCGGCCTCCGGCTTGCCATCGACGAAGAACACCGGTCGGCCGAACACGGCACAATCGAAGGGCCGCCCGGCGGCCTCTTCGGCACGGTGTTTGAGTTCGCGGATGAAGGTCGCCAGCAGCTCGCGAAACGCCAGCGTGCGCCCGGCCACTTCGGTATGCGCATCGATCAGGCCACTGCCCAGCAAGCTTTTGAGCGCGCGCACCAGCCGGCCTTCGTAACCATCCAGATACGCGGCCATCGCATCGCGGCCGAAGTGCGTACTGCCTTCATCGGCGTTGAAGAACACCGCCGAGGGCAGGCTCAGCCGCCCGCCTTCCAGCGCCAGCAAGGTCTCGGCGCCAGGGCGCGCATGGCCGACAGTGGAGTTGGAAGTGCCGAAATCGACGCCACAGGCGCGGGCTGGAGCAGCAAACATCAGGAGACTCGGGTGAGGAAATGGGGGCGGATGATACCGCAGGAAAAAGTGCTGAGTGCTGAGCAATGAGTGCTGAGTGGGCATGCGTGCAGAGCCGCGCCCGGTAAGCTTCTTCGGGCAGGGGTGGCGCAGAGGCAATGCGGGCGCGGCTCTGCAAGCATGCCCCCGTAGGTGCGACTTCAGTCGCACTCCCCACGCTGATGTGCGACTGAAGTCGCACCTACCCCTCCCGAAGAGCCGTGCCCACATTGCATCTGCTCTACCCTAAGCCGAAGAACCAATACGGGCGCGGCTCTGCAAGCACATCCACTCAGCACTCGGTCCTCATTGCTCAGCACTCCGCCGCAGGCGGCACACTCAGCACTGATTTATTGCCCACCAAAACACAGATACTTGATGTTCAGATATTCATCCGTGCCGTAATACGAGCCTTCACGCCCCAGCCCGGATTGCTTGATACCGCCGAAGGGCACGACTTCGCTGGTGATGAGGCCGGTGTTGATGCCGACCATGCCGGTTTCCAGCGCCTCGGCCACACGCCAGCAGCGCGCTATGTCGCGGCTGTAGAAATAGCTGGCGAGGCCCGATTCGGTGGCGTTCGCCAGACGCAGCAATTCTTCCTCGGTGTCAAAGCGGAACAGCGGCGCGAGCGGGCCGAAAGTTTCCTCCTGCGCCACGCGCATGTCCGCAGAGGCATTGACGAGAATGGTCGGCTCGAAGAAGTTGTGTCCGAGCGCATGGCGCCTGCCGCCCATGACCAGCTGCGCGCCCTTGGCCAACGCGTCGGCAATATGGGCTTCAACCTTGAGCAGCGCGCGCTCGTCGATCAGCGGGCCGAGCGTGATGCCGTCCTCCAACCCGTTGCCGACCTTGAGCTGGCGCACGGCGCTGGCGAGCTTGCTGGCGAAGGCGTCGTAAATACCGCTCTGCACATAAATGCGATTGGCACACACGCAGGTCTGGCCGTTGTTGCGGTATTTCGAGGCGATGGCGCCGGCCACCGCCGCGTCCACATCGGCGTCGTCGAAGACGATGAAGGGCGCGTTGCCGCCCAACTCCATCGACACGCGTTTGACCGTGCCGGCGCACTGCGCCAGCAGCAATTTGCCGACCGCCGTGGAGCCGGTGAAGCTGAGCTTGGCCACGGCCGTGCTGCTGGTCATCGCGCCGCCGATGGCGTGCGCATCGCCCGTCACCACATTCAGCAGGCCCGGCGGCAGGCCGGCTTCCTCGGCCAGCACAGCCAAGGCGAGTGCCGAGAAGGGTGTCTGCGGCGCGGGCTTGAGGACCACCGCGCAGCCCACGGCCAAGGCCGGTGCGGCTTTGCGCGTGACCATCGCATTCGGAAAATTCCACGGCGTGATCGCCGCGACCACGCCGACCGGCTGCTTGATCACGACGATGCGCTGGCTGGCCTGCGGGCTGGGAATGGTGTCGCCGTAGGTACGCTTGGCTTCCTCGCCGAACCACTCGATGAAGCTCGCACCGTAAGCGATCTCGCCGCGCGCCTCGGCCAGCGGCCGGCCCTGCTCGCGCGTCAGGATCTGCGCCAGATCTTCCTGATGGCTCATCACCAGCTCGAACCAGCGCCGCAGCACGGCCGCCCGCTCCTTGCCGGTACGCTGTTTCCACTCGCGCTGCGCCGCCTGCGCGGCGGCAATCGCGCGCTGCGTCTCGGCCGCGCCCATGTACGGCACCTGGCCGATCAGCTCGCCTGTAGCCGGATTGTGGATCGGCTGCAAAATGCCGGAATCGGCCGCACACCACAGCCCCCCGATCAGGGCTTGCTGACGAAACAGGGACGGATGCTGGAGCGGTATGGACATGACAGGCCTCTTGGCGGTAAAACAGCGGAAAGCAGACCGAAGTGTAGTCGACGGCTTGGCGGACAGGCTTCTGCGACAATCCTTCCACGCGCAAAACTGCGGCAAAACCCCTATAGCCTGAAGATCTGCCACCGACGGACCTCTACAGGCAGGCATGCCGAAGACCCAATCCACGTGCGGCTCTCCAGCCACTCTTAAGGCCAGACTCAAAACCATGCCCTTCGATCTCAGCGACAAACTCGTCATCGGCATTTCCTCACGAGCGCTTTTCGATCTCGAACTCGAAAACACGCTCTACGAGCAGCAGGGCGTGAACGCCTATTCCGATTACCAGCGCGGCCATGAAGATCAGCCGCTGGCGCGCGGCACGGCCTTCCCACTGGTCGAAGCACTGCTGCGCCTGAACGCGCTGGCGCCCGAGCGGCAACTGGTCGAAGTCGTGCTGATGTCGCGCAATACGCCGGACACCGGCCTGCGCGTGTTCAACAGCATCGAGCACTACAAATTGCCGATCACCCGTGCGGCCTTCTCCGGTGGCCAGCCGATTGCCAGCTATCTGCAATCCTTCAAGGTCGATCTGTTCCTCTCGAAATCTTCTGAGGATGTGCAATCGGCCGTCGACGCCGGGCTGGCGGCGGCCACCCTGTACGCGCCGCCGGACGTCAGCGCCGCGCCGCACGAGCAGATCCGCATCGCTTTCGATGGCGACGCGGTGCTGTTCTCGCCCGAATCCGAATACATCTACAAGGAACAGGGGCTGGATGCCTTTCAGGCGCATGAACAGACCCATCGCCTCGAATCCATGAAGGAAGGCCCGTTCGCCAAGCTGCTGATCCTGCTCGCACGCCTGCAGCAGCAATTCCCGGCGCAAAGCTGCCCGGTGCGCATCGCCATCGTCACCGCCCGCGCCAGCCCGGCACATGCCCGCGTGATCAACACCCTGCGCGCCTGGGGCGTGAGCGTGGATGAGGCCTTCTTCCTCGGTGGCGTGGCCAAGGACGAAGTGCTGACAGCCTTCGGGGCCCATATTTTCTTCGACGATCAGGATGTACACCTGAAGAGCGCCTCACGTGTCGTACCTTCCGGCAAAGTGCCTTATCGCAAGGAAAAGCCGGACTGATGCGCTGAAACGGCATAAAAGCGTGACTTATGACCGCTTAAAAAATCGATAAATTTGTTAAATTCGACAAAACCACCCAACAACAAGCAGCTCATCACCCGAGACATTGCCCATGCCTTCCGCCTTCCGGATTTCCAGTCTGCCCCTGCTTGCCTGCGCGCTCGTGCTGGCTCTCACGGCTTTTGCCTGGCAGCGACAACACGCACTCAGCGGGCAAGTCCTGCGGGCAGGCTTTGACACGCAAAGCGAGCAGGCCACCGCGCAACTCCAGTGGCGCCTGCAGGCCAGCGCACAACTGCTGAGCAGCATTCAGGGCCTGTACGCCAGTTCAACCGAAGTCAGTCGTGCCGAACTAGCCAGTTTCTTCGCGCAGCAACAGGCTCACGCCAGCTTTGCCGGGCTGCGCAAGGTCAGCCTGGCCCTGCTGGTTTTGCCTGAGCAACGCGAGGCCTTCGTCGACAGTCAGCGTCAGGCCGGCATAACCGATTTCGCAATCAGCCCCGGCGGCACGCGCGCCCTGTACGCGCCGATCAGCCAGATCGTCAGTACAGACTCCGCCGCTCAGACCGATCTGGGCCGCGATCCCTTGGCCGACCCCGAGCAACAACAGGTCCTGACCTTGGCCCGCGACCGCGGTGAGGCGGTCCTCTCCGGCAAGCTGCGCCTCAGCGCCGCCAACGGCAGCGCCGAAGGCTTCATCATCGCCAGCCCGATCTTTGCCCGCGGCAAAGCCCACGGCAGCATCGACGAGCGACGCAGCAACATCCTCGGCTGGGCGATTGCCAGCTTCAGCACCGACGGCTGGATGCAGAACGCCTTCGGCGAAAAAGGCCCGGCGCTGGATCTGACCCTGTTTGACGGTAAAGAAGACACCGACAGCAGCCGCCTGTATCAGAGCGATACCCAAACCGGCCGCACGGCACCGGCCCAGGCGCTCTTCAGCACCGAGCAAGCACTTACCCTGGGCGCACAGACCTGGACCCTGCGCCTCAGCAGCCCGGCCGACTATGCCACCCGGCACAGCAAGGACAACTCGGCGTTCATCGCTCTGCTTGGTGGCGCACTGGCGCTGGCCGTGTTGTTCCTGTGCCAATACCTGAGCACCAGCCAGAAACTGGCCAGCGCCGCCGCAGAAAAAGCCGCCGAAGCCCTGCACGAAGCCGAGGAGCGTTGGCGCTTCGCCCTCGAAGGCGCCGGCGATGGCGTGTGGGACTGGAATGTGCAATCGAGCACCATCCACTTCTCGCCGCGCTGTGATGTGATTCTTGGCGTGCCCAGCAAAGGCGCCAGCAGCGCGATCATCCACCCCGAAGACGAAGCCCCCGAAAAAGCCGCCATGCAGGCCTGCCTGGAGGGCAAAAGCAGCCAGTACGTGAGCGAACACCGCATGCAGGGTGAAGACGGCCAGTGGCGCTGGATCGCGGCGCGCGGCATGGTACTGGCTCGCAACAAGAATGGCGAAGCCTCACGCATGATCGGCACCGTCACCGACATTACCGAACGCAAAACTGCCGCCGACCGCCTCAACAACATGGCCCAGCACGACGCCATCACCGGCCTGCCCAATCGCACCCTGTTCTTCGATCTGCTGCAGCAAGGGCTGCACCTGGCCAAACGCCACAAGGAAGCCTTGGCGCTGATGTATGTGGATCTGGACTACTTCAAGTCCGTCAATGACAACTTCGGCAAGGATGTCGCCAACAAATTGCTGCGCGAAGTCGCCGATACGCTGGGTGCCACGGTGCGCGATTCCGACACCGTCGCCCACTTCGGCGGCGACGATTTCGTCGTCCTGCTGCCCACGCTGGCCAGCGAAGCCGACGCCGGACTGGTCGCCGAAAAAATCCGTGCGGCACTGGATCGCGAATTCAGCATCTATGGCCGCCAGATCAGCATCACCGCCAGCATTGGCGTCGCCCTCTTCCCGCAACACGCCCGCAGCGCAGAAGCCCTGATCAACAGCGCCGCCCGCGCCGTGCTGCAATCCCGTAAGAGCGGCCGCAACAGCGTGTGCTTCAGCCTGACCTCGGACAGCACGGGGGCTTGAGTCGCAAGTCGCAAGTCGCAAGTCGCAAGTCGCAAGTCGCAAGTCGCAAGTCGCAAGTCGCAAGTCGCAAGTCGCA
>NZ_JBEWZI010000019.1:0-72383 GCF_040566545.1 Uliginosibacterium flavum | reverse complement strand
GGCGCCATCCACGCCGCCACCACCGAGCAGGCTCGCGTTAGCGGCGTTGACGATGGCGTCGACGGCGAGAGTGGTGATGTCGGCTTGAAGGGCGCGCAGGGGCATGGCTCGGTGCCGCAGGAGGAAGAGTGGATTGTAGCGGTCTTGCCCTCTTGGGGCTTTTGCGTAGCGCAACAAATGCCGGGCAACTAGGCTGGAATCTGGTGAATCCCTGCCGGGCGCTGCGCTGCGCCTGAATTAATGTTCAAGCTGCCTTCCTTTTTATTGCACGGCCCCCGCTTGCTGGCGCGATTGCGCATGGCGGTGCCGGCCGTGATTTTCTGTGCGGGCGTGCTGATCACTGCGCTGGTGTGGCACAGCTCGCAACAACAGACGTACGACAAGGCGCAGGCTGTGTTCGACGTGCAGGTCAGCAAGGTCGCCCAGCAGCTGGATAGCGATTTGTTGGCGACCGGACAACTCCTGCGGGGCGTGGCGGCTTTGTTTGCAGCCAGTCAGGAGGTCGATCGCAGCGAGTTTCAGCGCTATGTGTCAGTACTGCATCTGGATGCGCGTTACCCGGGGGTGCAGGGCATTGGTTTTGTGCAGAAGATTGCCCCAGCGGATCTTCGCCAGCACGAGCGCGACATGCGCGATCTCGGTTTCCACTCCTATGCTTTGTTGCCGTCCAGCGAACGCGACATGTATTCGGCGGTGATTTATCTGGAGCCTCTGGACTGGCGTAATCAGCGCGCGTTTGGCTTCGATCTGCACACTGAGGCGGTGCGGCGCAAGGCCATGGATCGGGCGCGTGACAGCGGCCAGGCGGCCTTGTCGGGAAAGCTGCAATTGCTGCAGGAAACAGATAAGGATGTGCAGGCCGGCGCTTTGTTGTTTGTGCCGGTATATCGCGGCGGTGACGGTGGTGCGACAGTGGAGCAGCGGCGCGCCAGTCTGATTGGCTGGGCATTTGCGCCCTTGCGCATGAAAGATCTTGTGGCCGGCTTGCTGGCACGCGAATTCCCGGATCTGCAGGGGCGCATCGGTCTGGAACTTTACGATAGCGAGTCACCTGATCCGGATTGCCTGATGTTCCGCTCCGAAGAGGCTTCTACTAAAGCGTTCAGCGAATTTCTGGCCAGTCGGGCACTGAGCATTGGCGGTCAGCCCTGGACGCTACGTGCTTACGCCTTGCCAGGGTTTGAAAAGGAAATGAATGGCGTGCGTGGGCGGGGTTTTCTGGTGGCCGGGGCGCTGGCCAGTGCCTTGTTGGCGCTGCTCGCGGGTATTTTCCTGAATAGCCATGTGCAGGTTTCGGCGGCCTTGGCACAAACGGCGGAAGCGCATCGTTTGCTGAGTCAGAGTCAGGCCGAGTTGCAGGCGACTTTCGAGACCTCGGGCGCGGGCATTCTGCTGGTGGATACGCGTGGGGTGGTGACGCGCGCCAATCAACGCATGGCCGAGATGTTCGGGCGTGCTCGCGAGGCTTTGATTGGCTGTGCTTACGAGAATCTGGTGCCGGCGGATGAGCGCGAGCTGGTGCGTCAGCGTCTGGGAGTGTTGGTGGGCAGCGGGGTGCCGGATCTGAACCTGGAACGACGCTATCTGCGGGCCGATGGCAGTGAATTCTGGGGGTTTCTGTCTGCGCATCGTTTGCTGGGCCCGCAGGGTGAAACCCTGGGTCTGGTCGGCGTGATTCTGGATTTGTCCGAGCGGCGCAACGCCGAGCAGCGCCTGCAGCGATCCGAGCAGCTGTACCGTACGCTCACCGAAACCATGCAGGACGTGGTGTGGACGCTGGATGTGGAAAGTCTGCGCTTCACTTACTGCAGTCCGTCGGTGGAGCGTTTACGCGGCTATCGCGCCGAGGAAATCGTGGGGGCGGATCTCGGGCAGTTTTTCAATCCGGAAACGGCGGCGAGCTTTCCGCGACTGGTGCGGATGCGGGCTGAAGGCTTTCGGAACGGGCGTGTGGCGGCCGAACATTACTACGTTGATGAGCTGGAGCAGCCTTGCAAATCCGGCGGGGTGGTGAGTACGGAGGTGGTCAGCAGTTTTTTCATCGACGACGATTCGGGGCGAGTGGTGTTGCGCGGGGTGTCGCGCAATATTTCGGAGCGCAAGCGCGGCGAGCAGGAGCGGCGGATTGCTGCCGTAGCCTTCGAGTCACGCGAGGGCATGGTGGTGACCGATGCGGCGGGCTTCGTGATTCGTATCAATCAGTCCTTCACCGCGCTGACCGGTTATGCACCGGAGGAAATTGTTGGCAAGACGCTGCGCATCCTGCGTTCGGGGCGGCATGACCATGATTTTTATGCGGCCATGTGGGAAACCATTCTGGCTGATGGTTACTGGCAGGGTCAGATCTGGAACCGGCGCAAGGATGGGCAGATTTACCCGGTGTGGCTGACCATCACGGCGGTGAAAAACGAGGCCGGACACATCACCCATTACGTCGGCGCATCCTTCGACATCAGTCGTCAGGTGCAGCATCAGAGCGAGATCAGCAATCTGGCCTTTTACGATCCGCTCACCGGCCTGGCCAATCGCCGCCTGTTTACCGACCGGCTCGGCCATGCCTTTGCCAAGAGCGGGCGCAGTGGAAAATTTGGCGCCGTGCTCTACATCGATCTGGATCGCTTCAAGGAGGTGAATGACAAGCTGGGGCACGCGGAAGGTGATCGTCTGCTGGAGTTGGTGGCCGATCGGCTGGCCACCAATGTGCGCGAAGGCGATACCGTGGCGCGCTTTGGCGGCGACGAGTTCGTGGTGCTGCTCGAGGATGTGGACCCCGAGCGTGAAGCCGCACTGGAGATCGTGCTGAGCATTGCCGAGAAGCTGCGCACGGCTTTGAATGTGCCTTACAAGCTGCATGGCACGATGCCTGCCGATTGGCATTGCTCGTCCAGTATCGGCGTGGCGGTATTCCGCGGGCAGCAGGAGGAGATGGAGTCTCTGCTGGTGCGTGCTGACCGGGCCATGTACGCGGCCAAGGAAGGCGGGCGCAATGCGGTGCGGGTGGATGAGGAGCCGTGAGTCGCGAGTCGCAAGTCGCGAGTCGCGAGTCGCGAGTCGCAAAAACCCCGGTATCGGTCGTTTGGTTGGCCTACGCGGATTAATAAGCACGAGCATAAAACGCCAACGCCAGTGCCCTTCGCGACTTGCGACTTGCGACTCGCGACTTGCGACTAGCGATTCGCGACTAGCGCGACTTGAACTGAATCACCGCCCGCCCATCCTCGATCTGCTTGGGTACCGGTTTCCAGGCGTGGCCGAAAACCAGCTCGATGGTGGCGGGCAGGCGGCCATCGACTGATGCTTGTAGAAGAGCCTGGCGCGCGGCTCTCCAGCCTGCCTTGCCGGAGAGGCCCGCTGGGCGACCCTTCGCAGCATTGCAGCTCGCAGAGGCCCGCAGATCGCGCAGCAGCGCGTCGGCGTCCGGATAGGTCAGGGTGATCGTCTGCATGTCCATCACCGGGTCGGCAAAGCCGGCCTGCACCAGACAATCGCCGATGTCATGCATGTCGATGAAGCGATGCACGCGATCTCCTGCGTGATTCGGTAGGGCCGCGCGGAGTTCCTTGAGCGTGTCCGGCCCGAGGCTGGCGAACATGAACAGGCCGCCAACTTCCAGCACGCGCTGGCATTCCTTGATCGCCGGTAGCGGATCGGTCAGCCAGTTCAGCAGCAGATTGCTCCAGATCAGCTGCACCGTGCCGCGTGCCAGCGGGAGTTGATTGGCATCGGCGCAGAGCAGCTGCGGGCCTTTGTGTTGACCGAGCAGGCGTTGAAACAGGCCACGTTCGGGGCGGGCCAGATCCAGCAGCGGCAGAGCGAAATCCAGGCCGATGCGTTGTGCCTGCGGATAGCGTTGCGCCAGCATCGGCAGATCGGCGCCGTGGCCGCAGCCCAGATCGAGGATGCGTTTTGGGGTCAGGCGGATGTAATCCAGCCGCTCGGCCATGCGCGAGGCCACTTCGCGGGCCAGGAAGTCCGCCTCGCGTGCCTTGGCCGCGCCAGCAGAGAAACGGCGGCGGATCAGGGCGTGGTCGAGTTCGAAATCGCGGGGATCTGGCATGCGCAGGATTCAATGAAAAGGGCGGGCATCTCGCGATGCCCGCCCGGAGTGTATTACAGCCGTTCAGTGTGTGGCGCTTGCCGCCGGTACTTCAGCACTGACCTTATGCGGATCATGCGGATTCCAGCCGACGATGGCCATCATTACTGCAAAGCCGACCACATAGGCCAGCACCACGTGCCAGCCATGGCGCAGCCATTGGCCGGCCGAGCGAGCTTCCGGATACATGTTGGACAGCGCCACGCCAGCCGAGGAGCCAAACCACAGCATGGAGCCACCGAAGCCCACGCAATAGGCCAGTACGCCCCAGTCGAAGCCACCCTGACGGATTGCCAGTGCGGTGAGCGGGATGTTGTCGAACACCGCGGAGACGAAGCCCAGGCCCAGAGCGCTCATCCAGGAGGCTGGCGGCAGCGCTTCAACCGGCATCATCGAAGCGATCACCACCAGCGAGAGCAGGAAGATCGAGCCCTTGAAGGTTTCCGGCATCAATTCCCAGTCGTGACGGCGAACCGGGATGGTGAGCAGGATCGCCACCCAGACGGCCACGCCGATAAAGGGGAAGCTGTTCGAGATGTCGACAAACTTGAGGTTGACCACGATGTTGGTCCCCATCGCCAGCACAAGAATCGTGGCGACGATGCCGACGCGGGCCCAGTCGATTCTGGTGTGGGTATTGGCATTCTTGATGATCGGCGAGTAGGCGTGCTGCTGCTTGGCGCCGAAGTAAGCGATGATCAGCAGCGCTACGCCAGCCGCGACGTATGCGTGCAGCACATCAGCAGGCGAGACGCCGTCGATCCACATCATGGTGGTGGTGGTGTCGCCCACCACGCTGCCCGAGCCGCCAGCATTCGAGGCTGCGACGATGGCGGCCAGATAGCCGATGTGCACCTTGCCCTTGAACAGCTGGTGGGCCATGGCGCCACCGATCAGGGCTGCGGCGATGTTGTCGAGGAAGCTGGAGAGCACGAAGACCATCACCAGCATCACGAAGCCGCCTTTCCAGTCATCCGGCAGGTATTTGGGCAGGATTACCGGGATGTGGCTCTTTTCGAAATGGCGGGCGAGCAGGGCGAAACCCATCAACAGGCACAGAAGATTGGCCAGCGTGACCCATTCGTGCTGCAGGTGCAGGCCCAGACCGGCGAGGCCGACACCAAACTTGAAGCCGGTGAAGATCAGTTTGTAGATGGTGACGGTAGCCAGACCGCTAAGGGCAACCTGCAAGGTGTAGTGATGGAACAGTGCGACGCCCAGCAGGGTCAGGGCGAAGATGAAGAATTCCAGCGGAATGCCGGCCAGCGCGGGGCCTGTCGCTGCAAAGGCGGCTGGCGAGGCAAGGAGGAGCAGGCAGGAAGCAATGCGAAGCAAGAGGTTTCTGGGCATGGTGGCTGATAAAGAAGTTCAGGGTGGAGGCTGGAGTGCAGCAAAAACGGGGCCTGCTGCGGCCATCTCTGTGCGGATTCAGTATTGGTGCGCTTCTTGGGCTTGTCGCCGGGTGAGCGGGTTTGTCATTGTTGCGACATTGTAGAGTCTGACCGGTGTATTGCTACAGCTAAGGGTTTCCACAATGCACGGGGCCGCGTTCGTGTGCTTCCACCGCGCCTGTTCAAAATTCGGCAGCTGGGGTAGAGGGCTGAGCGCCGTTTTTTATCACATCGCGGCCCGCTGCTATAGATCCAGAACGGCCTCTTAGAATGCGCGCAAGCCCAGCTTGCCGAACAACTCGGCGTCGCTGTCGGCGCCCGGATTGTCGGTGGTGAGCAGACGATCACCCGAGAAGATGGAGTTGGCTCCGGCCAGATAACACAGGGCTTGCACTTCGTCGCTCATCTCCTGACGGCCCGCTGACAGGCGCACATAGCTTTGCGGCATGGTGATGCGCGCCACGGCGATGGTGCGGATGAACTCAAACGGATCGAGCGCTGGCACTTCGGCCAGCGGCGTGCCCTTGATCGGCACCAGACCATTGATCGGCACGGATTCGGGGGCCGGGTTCAGATTGGCGAGCTGGGCGATCAGCACGGCGCGGGCGCGGCGGTTTTCACCCAGGCCGACAATGCCGCCGGCGCAGACCTTGATGCCCTGCTTGCGCACCTTGTCGATGGTGTCCAGACGATCATCGATGGTGTGGGTGGTGACGATCTCGGAATAGAACTCGCGGGCGGTGTCCAGATTGTGGTTGTAGTAATCCAGTCCGGCTTCCTTCAGGCGTTCGGCCTGACCATCCTTGAGCATGCCCAGGGTGACGCAGGTTTCGAGGCCCAGCTTCTTGACCTCGGAGACCATTTCCAGCACCGGCTCCAGATCCTTTTCCTTGGGGCTGCGCCAGGCAGCACCCATGCAGAAGCGCGAGGCGCCTTTGTCCTTGGCGGCCTGGGCCATTTTCAGCACTTCATCCAGGCTCATCAGCGGCTCGGATTCGAGGCCGGTCTTGTAACGCTTGGATTGCGAGCAGTAGCTGCAATCCTCGGAGCAGCCGCCAGTCTTGATGGACAGAAGGGTGGAACGCTGCACGGCATTGGCGTCGAAGTGGCTACGATGCACCTGCTGGGCACGATAGATCAGGTCGTTGAACGGCAGCGCGAAAAGCTCGGCGACTGCATCGGTGCTCCACTCGCCTTCTGCGGCTGCACTGGTGGGGCGGTGGAAAGTAACGGCTTGTTCTACGGTCGAGCAGGAAGTCATGAATACGGCCTTGTTTCTGAGTTCAGCCGGCAATGATCCGGGAAAGGCGGAAAGCTTGTCAAACCGCATCGGGAATTTCTTCAGATGGACAATAACCATGCTGTGGACGCGGGAATGCTTCGTGTGCGGCGAGGTGGCGGGAAATGCTGCTGTATGCCTGGCCTGTGAGCCAATGCTGGTGCGGCTTCCCGGGCAGGTGTGCGCGAGATGCGCGCTGCCTGTGCCTCTTGAGGGCATGCTCTGTGGGCAGTGCCTGCATCGTCTGCCGTACTTCGACGCCACGCGCGCGGCCTTCATTTATACGCAGCCCGTGCGCGAAATGGTGCTGGCGCTGAAGCATGGCAAGGGCTTTGGCCTGATCGACTGGTTGGGGGGCGAGCTGAATGCCGCATTGGCCGGGCTGACTGTCGATTGCATCGTGCCGGTGCCCTTGCATGCCCGGCGGCTGGCCGAGCGCGGTTTCAACCAGTCGAATGAACTGGCGCGCCGACTGGCGCGAGTCAGTGGTTTGCCTTTGCGGCGGCAGGCGATCATCCGCGATGTGAATACGCCGAAATTTGTCGGCTTGCGCGGCAAGCAGCGGCGCAGCGCGGTGCGCGGCGTGTTCCGTGCGGTGGAGGACTTCACGGGGCAGCATGTGCTGGTGCTGGATGATGTGATGACCAGCGGCGCCACGCTGAATGAGTTGGCCCGCACGCTGAAACAACGCGGTGCGGTGCGGGTGACGAATCTGGTGGTGGCGCGCACGCTGCGCCTGCGGCGGCAATGAAATCGGGCGGAGGATGCCTTGGAAAGGCGCTCCCAGCTTGCCTCTTGAAGCAGGGGTGCTGAAGAGCCTTTCTGCGCGCGGCTCTTCGGGGTGTATGCCTCAGGCTTCTTCGTGGGCGGCGTTGGCAATCACCAGCGAGTAGGTAGTGCAGCGGTTGCGCCCGTTGTGCTTGGAGTAATACAGCGCCTGGTCGGCCTGGTCGGCGAGGATGTCGGCGGAGGCTGCGCCTGCAGTGACGGTAGAGACGCCAAAGCTGGTCGTGATGACCGGCTGCGGATCAAGTGGCAGGGCGGCGCCCACTTCCGCCTGCACGGCTTTGCGGATGCGCTCGGCGACTTGCCAGGCTTGTTCTGCATCCGTACCGGGCAGGGCGATGCAGAACTCTTCGCCGCCGTAGCGACAGACGATGTCGGTGTCGCGGGCTTCCCGCAGCATGATGGCGGCAAACTTCTGGATCACCTTGTCGCCGATGCCGTGACCGTAGTTGTCATTGACCAGTTTGAATTTGTCGATGTCGGCCATGATGAAGGAGAGTTGCAGGCTGCGGCCACGGGCATCGTCGAACATGCGTTCGAATTCGGGAAAGAAGGAGCGGCGGTTGCGCGTGCCGGTCATCGGGTCGACGCTGGCCAGACGCTGTAGTTCAGCATTCTGGACTTCGAGCAGCTCCTTGGAACTGCTCAAATCAGCCATCAGACTAACAAGCAGGTGATTGGCCTCGTCAAGATCGGTGACGTCGTTGAAAGATACCAGGCAGCCGCGTACCGCGTTGCGGGCATCCAGTACCGGTGAAGCGGTAGTAATCAGGCGGCGCAGCTTGCCGTCGGCCAGGCGTGCTTCATAAACCCCGCTGTCGGAAGGCTGCTTGCTGCGCATGCATTCATCCCAGGGTGTGTCGCCGGAGATGTGTTCGCGGCCCTTGCCAAGCCAGGTGATGCTTTCCAGCGGCCGGCTGATGATTTGCTCATTCGGGTCGGGCTGCATTTTCTCGAAACTGCGATTGACCATCACGATGCGTTTGCGTGCGTCGAGCACCACGATGGCTTCGCTCATCGCGTCGAAAGCGGTTTGGACACGTTCGGGAATGGCCGCCGAAGGGTCAAGATGGAGCAGGGTGCGGCGCAGGTAAAGGTAGTAGATGAGGGTGCCGCTGAGGCTGAAGATCAAGATCAGTTTGACGCCGGGGCTGAGAAGGTTGAACAGGCTGTTGTCGAGGGGCTTGAAGCTGACTTCAATCTGCCCCCAGTTGCCGGTGCTGGCCGTGCCGGCGCTGATCGGTACGATGAAGTGGCTGCGCCCCAGTTCGTCATCACTGCCGGCGGCCCAGTCGCTTGCATGACTGGGGGTGGCCAGCAGCAGACGCATGTCGGCGGTGCGCACGCCGATGCTGCGCAGGCGTGCATCGCGCTGTAGCAGTTCAGGCAATACCGCTGCGGCGGTGTCGGCGCTGTCGTGCATCAGCAAGCTGGCAACCTGGATCGCGATGCTTTCGGCAAATTGTTTGCGCGCCTGGGTTTCCTGGCGTGCCGGGTCGGGAAAAACGCCGAGCAGGAGATCCAGGGCGAGCAGTAGCGTAACGGCCAGCGAAAGCAGGCCGAGCGTGATGCGCGTGGTGGGGTTCAGATTGAGTTTCACTCTTCAGTATCCATCAGCATCAGGCGGTCGGGCTGGGTGGCGGTCAGCACGTCGCGATCAATGTCCAGGGTGGGCGGGTTGTCGTCTTCGCTCAGTTCATGTTCTTTGCGGTGTTTGCGGTCGCGCGCCAGGATGGGCAGCGGATCAACCACCCGCCAGGTCGGTACCGATGCCATCAAGGCTGCGATCAAGCCGGCCGAGCGCCCTGCCCACCACACCACACCGGCAGTGAGTACGGCAGTCGCCGCTTTGCCGGCCTGGGTTGGCGACAGACGAAGCAGATTGTCGAAGGTGTTGTCATCCGTTTGTGATGGGGCGAAATTGAGACTCAGGGTTTCGCTGACCATTCCTGTACGGGTGCTGCCCAATGATTGATCAAGTTTGCGCAAGGTTGTGATGATTTCGTCCTGTGGTGTCAGGACGGGCGCGTTGCTGCTCTCTTCAATACCGGGATTAGTGAGGGTCGCGGTATTGGGCAGGGGCTTTGCCGGCGGAGTCTCTGGCGCGATATCTGGTCTGGCTACAGGCTCTGCTGGTGTTGGCGCAGGAGTCGCCACTAGCGGCGCTGGCAAGTCTTCTGGCACATCCGGTGCGCGCGGTGTAAGCGGCTCCGCTGGCGTTTCTGGCTCCGGGGTGGGCGCAGGCGGCGGAGAGGGTTCGGGTTCGGGCGTAACGGTGACGCCGACCAGTTGCAGTTGCACGCTGCTGCTGCTGACCAGACCATTCGAGTCACTGGCCGTGAGCTTGAGTTGATCTGTTCCGGTAAAGCCGTTTCCGCCGGTATACACGAGGCTCGCCAGAGCGTTGTCGAGGGCCGCCTGACTGCCTGAGAGCGTGAAGGACGCGCTGCCATTGCTGCCACCTGCAATGGTGGCTCCGCTGGCCAGGCTGACGGTAAGCGTGCCCCGACTGACGTTGATATTGACGAAGTTGATGTTGCCTTCAGGGTCGCCCAGACTGATGCCGCTGATGGCCAGAGCCTGTTCCTGCGTGCCTGAAACGCTGGCTGGTGCAGCAATACTGGGGGCTTCATTGATGTTGCTGATGGTGATGCTGAAGCTTTGTGTGCTGCTTGAACCATCGGCACTGCTGGCCAGGATGGTGATGCTGTGGGCCGTCGAAGACTCGTAGTCGAGCAGGCTGCCATTGGTGATGGTGACGAGGCCTGTGCTGCTGTCGATGGCAAACCGCCCGCCCGCATCATCACTCAGCGCGTAGGTGACCTTGTTGTTGCTGGCATCGGCATCCGTGGCGAAAGCCGTGATGTTGACGGTGGCGCCGTTGGCGGAATTTTCCGCAATCGCATCGGAGCTGGCGTTGCTGTCCGTGACAGTGCCAACGCCGGATTCATTGACGTCAGTGACCGTTACAAAAAGGGTCTGGCTGTCCGTGTTGAGTCCGTCAGAGACGCTTACCGTTACTTCATAGATTTGGTCACCGTTTGTGCTGGCCGTGCCTTCGCGATCAGGTGCGGTGTTAAACGTGAGAACGCCGGTACTTGCGTTGATCGTGAAGGACCCTGCGTCAGCGCCGCCGCTGAGGCTATAGCTGGCGGTTGCCTCGGTGTCAGCATCCGTCGAGGTGACGGTGGTGAAGTTGCTTGTATTTTCCGCCACGCTGATTGCGGCGCTGGCGCCACCACCATTGCTGGTAATGACCGGGCTGCTGTCATTGATGCCGCTGATCGTGATCAGGAAACTGGTGCTGCTGATCGTGCCGCCCGCGCCATCACTGATTGTGAAGCTGAAGCTGTCCGATACTGTCTCGCTACCATTATGGGCGTAGGCCAGCAGTCCGCTATCAATCTCCTGCTGGGTGAAACTGTCGCCAATGCCAAGCGTTAGGCCGGATAGCGTCAGGTTGCCGGCTGCCGGTACGCTGCCGAGGCTGAAAATGATCTGGGCATTGCTGTTGTCTGTGTCGCTGGTGGCCAGCATGCTGTTGGTGATGCTGCTGTTTGCACCTTCGCTGACGCTGAGGCCGGTGTTGGTATTCAGGATCGGCGCGTCATTGGTGTTGCTCACGGTGATCTGGAAAGTATCGGTGACGGTTCCGCCATTGCCATCGGTGGCGATCACGTCAATCGAGAAACTGCCTACATCAGTATTAGCTGGGGTGCCACTGAAGCTGCGGGTAGCTGCATCGAAGCTGAGCCAGCCTGGCAGGGCGCCACCGCCGGCGAGTTGGACGGAGTAGCTGAGGGTGTCGCCGACGTCAGGATCGCTGAAGGTATTGCTGGCGAACTGGAAGTTGAAGGCGCCGTCTTCAGTCGCGTTCTGATCTGCGATGGGATTGGCTACGGTCGGTGCGTCATTGGTGTTGCTCACCGTGATCTGGAAAGTATCGGTGACTGCTCCTCCATTGCCATCGGCGGCAGTCACGGTAATAGAAAAACTGCCTGCATCGGCATTGGCCGGGGTGCCGTTGAAGCTGCGGGTGGCTGCATCGAAGCTGAGCCAGGCGGGCAGGGCTGAGGTGGTGTAGATGAGGGTGTCGCCCACATCCACATCGCCGAAGGCATTGCTGGCGAACTGGAAGTTGAAGGCTGCGTCTTCGGTCGCGTTTTGATCAGGGATGGTGTTGGTGACAGTGGGGGCGTCGTTGGTGTTGGCAACGGTGATTGCGAAGGTGTCACTGACGCTGTTGGCGCTGCCGTCGGTGGCTGTCACTGTGATGCTCACGCTGCCCACGTCGCCATTGGTCGGAGTGCCGCTGAAGGTGCGCGTAGCGGAATCGAAGCTCAGCCAGGCTGGCAGGGCGGAGGTGCTGAAGGTGAGTGTGTCGCTTGCGTCCACATCGTTAAAGGTGTTGCTGGCGAACTGGAAGTTGAAGGCAGCATCTTCGGTGGCCGTTTGATCCGGGATGGCGTTGGCGACAGTGGGTGCGTCGTTGGTGTTGGTGACGGTGATTGTGAAGCTGTCGGCCACGGAGCCGCCATTACCGTCGTCGGCAGTGACGGTCACGCTGAAACTGCCCACATCACTATTGGCCGGGGTGCCGCTGAAGGTGCGGGTGGCGGAATCGAAGTAGAGCCAAGCGGGCAGGGCCGAGGTGGTGTAGGTGAGTGTGTCGCCTGCATCCATGTCGTCGAATGTGTTGCTGGCGAACTGGAAATTGAAGGCGCCGTCTTCAGTGACGTTCTGATCCGGGATGGAGTTGGCGGCGGTAGGTGCGTCGTTGGTGTTGGTGACGGTGATTGTAAAGCTGTCGGCCACGGAGCCGCCATTGCCATCGTTGGCAGTGACAGTCACGCTGAAACTGCCCACAACCCCATTGGTCGGGGTGCCGCTGAAGGCGCGTGTGAGAGCGTCGAAGTTCAACCAGGCGGGCAGGGCCGAGGTGCTGTAGGTGAGGGTGTCGCCCGCGTCCACGTCGTTGAAAGTATTGCTGGCGAACTGGAGATAGAAGGCGGCATCTTCGGTCGCGCTCTGGTCCGGGATGGCGTTGGTAACTGTGGGGGCGTCATTGATGGCGTTGACAGTGATGGCGATGTTGTCGCTGTCACTCAGGGCGCCGCCCGTGCCTGTGTTGGCCTGGTCATCGGTGCTGAGGCTGAGGTTGGCTGCGCCATTGAAATCGGCGCTCGGCGTGAAGCTGAGACCATTGATGGCGGCGTTGATGTCGGTTAGCGTGCCGGTAAATACCATGCTGGTATCCGCCGTGCCGTTACCGGTGGTGAAGGACAGACCGGTGGTTTGCGCCAGTGTCAAGATGCCATTGGTGACGGATAGACTGACTTGCAGGCTGCCGCTGGTGGCGTCTACGTCGGTGATGACGATCTGGTTGCCGTTGCCAGACGAGAACACCAGGCTGTCGTTTTCATTGACGACCTGCGCACCCGGTACGCTGTTGATTGGTGCGTCGTTGGCGGCTGTAACGGTGATGGCGACGGTATCGGAATCGGTAGCGGCACTGGCATCGGTGCTGAGGATGGTGAGCGTATCGGCGCCATTGAAGTTGGCATTGCCCTGATAGCTGAGGGTGGCCAGCGCAGCATTGATCTGCACCTGCGAACCGGACAGGGTCAGCGTGCCGCTGGCGTTCGCGCCCGATGAAATCGTCGCACCACCCGCCAGGCTGACGGTCAGCGCGCCGTTGCCCACCGACAGCTGCACGGTGGACAGATTGGCATCCACATCATTGACCGAAATCGCCGCACCGCCGGTGAAGGCCAGTGTTGCATCCTCAGCCACGCTCTGTGCACCCGGCACGGTGTTGACCGGCGCATCGTTGATGGCCGTGATGTTGATCGTTACCGAATCGGAATCGGACAGATTGCCGCCGCCGGTATTGCCGTTGTCATCCACGGCCAGCGTCAGCGTGTCGCTGGCCGGCGGCGTATCCGAACTGATCAGGTAAGTGATCGTTGCACTGCCACTACCGGCCAGCAGGTTGTTGATCTGCGCCAGCGTACCGGTCAGCGTCACGCTATCTGTGCCCGATCCACCCACCACCACGCCGGTGCTGCCCGCAGCGACCGTCAGCGTGCCGCTGACGACCGACAGCGTGGCGCTGAGGCTGCCAGATGCGGCGTCCACATCGGCTAGCGACAGGCCGGTGCCTGCCAGCGACAGATTGACCTGCTCGCTGGCGCTGTAGGAGGGCTGCGCAATCGTCACCACCGGCGCGTCGTTGGCGGCCGTGATGTTGATGGTGGCGGTGTCGGATGCAGTGAGTGCACCGCCTGACCCGGTGTTGCCGCTGTCATTGACAGCCAGCGTCAGGGTGTCTGAGGCGGACGGGGTGTCGTTGTTGATGATGTAGTTCAGCGAGCTGCCGCCGTTGCCGGCAAGCAGGTTGTTGATCTGCGCGAGTGTGCCGGTGAGGGTGATGCTGTTGCCGCCCGAGCCGCCGACCACAACGCCGGTGCTGCCAGCCGCTGCGCTCAGCGTGCCATCGACGACCGAGACGGTGGCCGTGATCGAGGCTGCTGCAGCATCGGTGTCGGTAATCGCCAGTCCCGTGCCAGCCAGTGTCAGGGTGGTCTGCTCGGTAGCGCTGTAGCTGACTGGGGTGATGGTGGCGGTCGGCGCATCGTTTACCGCGCTGAGGTTGATAGTGACCGAATCGGAATCGGTGAGTGCGCCGCCGCTGCCGGTGTTGCCATCGTCATCGATGGCCAAGGTCAGCGTGTCGTTGGTCGGGGTGTTGCCGCTTTGCAGGTAAGTCAGCGTTGCGGTGCCGTTGCCTGCCAGCAGGTTGTTGATCTGGGTCAGCGTGCCGGTCAGGGTGACGGTATCGGTGCCTGAGCCGCCAGCAACTACGCCGGTGCTGCCTATTGCGACCGTCAGCGTGCCGTTGAGCACCGACACGGTCGCGATCACGGTTCCGCTGGCGGCGTCCACGTCGGCCAGCGAGAGACCTGTGTTGTGCAGGGCGAGGGAAGTCTGCTCAGTGGCGGTGTAGGAAGGCTGCGCGATGCTGACTACCGGCGCATCGTTGGCGGCTGTAACGGTGATGGCGACGGTATCGGAATCGGTAGCGGCACTGGCATCGGTGCTGAGGATGGTGAGCGTATCGGCGCCATTGAAGTTGGCATTGCCCTGATAGCTGAGGGTGGCCAGCGCAGCATTGATCTGCACCTGCGAACCGGACAGGGTCAGCGTGCCGCTGGCGTTCGCGCCCGATGAAATCGTCGCACCACCCGCCAGGCTGACGGTCAGCGCGCCGTTGCCCACCGACAGCTGCACGGTGGACAGATTGGCATCCACATCATTGACCGAAATCGCCGCACCGCCGGTGAAGGCCAGTGTTGCATCCTCAGCCACGCTCTGTGCACCCGGCACGGTGTTGACCGGCGCATCGTTGATGGCCGTGATGTTGATCGTTACCGAATCGGAATCGGACAGATTGCCGCCGCCGGTATTGCCGTTGTCATCCACGGCCAGCGTCAGCGTGTCGCTGGCCGGCGGCGTATCCGAACTGATCAGGTAAGTGATCGTTGCACTGCCACTACCGGCCAGCAGGTTGTTGATCTGCGCCAGCGTACCGGTCAGCGTCACGCTATCTGTGCCCGATCCACCCACCACCACGCCGGTGCTGCCCGCAGCGACCGTCAGCGTGCCGCTGACGACCGACAGCGTGGCGCTGAGGCTGCCAGATGCGGCGTCCACATCGGCTAGCGACAGGCCGGTGCCTGCCAGCGACAGATTGACCTGCTCGCTGGCGCTGTAGGAGGGCTGCGCAATCGTCACCACCGGCGCGTCGTTGGCGTTCGCCACGCTGATGTCGCGTGTGGCGGTGTTGGACGACAGGCTGCCGTCACTGACCGTGAAAGAGACGCTGCGTGTGGCAGTGGAAGGCGCGTTGCTGGTGTTTTGATAGGTGATGCTGCGCAGGGCCGTCTGGTAGTTCGCCGCGCTGGCACTGCCGGACAGCGTGAGGGTGCCGGTGCCCGCATCCCAGCTGCCGCTGATGCCGTTCTGGTTGGCGAAGGCCAGCACGTCCTCGCCATTCTGGTAGTTGCTGCTGATCTGGATGGTGGCGCCGTTCAGGTTTGCGCTGTCGATATCGCTGGCCGTCAGGCCACCGTCGATGGCCGTGGCCGCCGCATTTTCGGTATAGGCCAGCGTGCTGCCCGTGGTGGTGAGGGCCGGCGCGTCGTTGGCTGGGTCGACATTGATCGTCAGGTTATCGGTATCGGTTTTGGCGCCACCTGAACCGGTGTTGCTCTGATCGTCCGTGGTCAGCGTCAGCGTAGCCGTGCCGTTGAAGTCCGCCGTCGGGGCGAAGATCAGGCCGTTGAGTGCCGTGTTGATGTCGACAATGCTGCCGGTGAAAACCATGCTGCCGTCGGCTGTGCCGTCACCCGTGGTGAATGACAGGCCTGTAATGCCCGCCAGCGTCAGCGTGCCATTGGTGACCGACAGCGTGACTGCCATGCTGGCGCCACCGGCATCGATGTCGCTGATGCTGATTGGATTGCCGTTGCCGATGGACAGGGTGAGTGAATTGTCTTCGGTGGTGTTCTGCGACGCCGGTAGGGTGTTGACCGGCGCGTCATTGACCGCGTCGACATTCAGCGTGAAGGTGTTGGGGCTGGCATCGTAACCGCCGATACTGTCCTGCACGCTGAAGGTGAATGTGGCGTAAGGGCTGCCATTGGCATTCAGCGCCGGCGTGAACAGCAGGTTGGTGATGTTGGCGGTGGTGATGGTCTGCCCGGCTGTGACGGCTACGCCCGAGAGGGTCAGCGTGCCGTCGAGCGGCAGGGTGTCGATGCGCACGCCCGCCAGCGTGTGTGTACCATCGGCATCGCTGAAATCGAAATCGCTGACCAGGAAGCTGTAGCTGGTGTCCTCGTCGAAGGTGGCCGAATCATCCAGGCTGGTTGGCAGGTTGTTGGCGGCGACGTTGATGGTCAGTGTTGCGATGCCGCTCTGCAGTCCGTCAACATCGGTCAGCTGATAGGTAACGGTCTGCGCACCGTTGGTGGCGCCCGGATCGAAATTGATCGTGCCGTCCGGATTTACCGTGGCGCTGGTGCCCGGGCTGTTGCTGATGATGGTGACGGTCAGGTCGCCAGCGACGTTGTCCACATCACTGTCGTTGGCCTTGACGTTGACGTCAATCGGCACGCCCGGCGCGGTGGAGGCGCTGTCGTCGTTGGCTACTGGCGCGTCATTGATGGGGTTGACGGTGATGCTGACGTTGTCGGTATCACTGTGCGCGCCGCCCGTGCCGGTGTTGCCCTGGTCGTTGGTGATCAGCGTCAGGGTGGCTGCGCCGTTGTAGTTGGCCGTCGGGTTGTAGGTCAGTGTGGCCAGCGCTGTATTGATGTTGGCCACCGTGCCGGTGAAGATCATGCTGGCGTCACCCGTACCATCACCCGAGCTGAACGACAGCCCGGTGGTGCCCGCGAGCGTAAGCGTGCCGTGGGTGACTGACAGTGTGACTTGCATGCTGCCGCTGGCGGCATCCACGTCGGCAATCTGGATCTGGTTGCCGTTGCCGGCACTGAAGACCAGCACGTCATCCTCATCGACGGCCTGCGCGCCAGGCACGCTGTTGACCGGATCATCATTGACGGCAGTCAGGCCGATGTTGCGCGTGGCCGTGTTGCTGTCGAGTGCGCCGTCATTGACGGTGAAGGACACCGTGCGGGTCGTCGTTACCGGATTGTTGCTGGTGTTCTGGTAAGTAATCGAGCGCAGGGCAGTCTGGTAGTTCGCTACGCTGGCGCTGCCCGTCAGTGTCAGCGTACCTGTGCCCGCGTTCCAGCTGCCGGTGATGCCGTTCTGGTTGGCAAAGGCCAATACGTCCTGGCCGTTCTGATAATTGCCGGTGATCTGCACCACTGCGCTGGCGAGGTTGGCGCTGTCGATATCGCTGACCGTGATGCCGCTGTCGACGGCGGTGGCGGCGGCGTTTTCGGTGTAGGACAAGGTGGTACCGGTAGTGCTCAGACCGGGTGCGTCATTGATGGCATTGACCGTGATGCTGACGTTATCGGTATCGGACCTGGCGCCGCCCGAACCGGTGTTGCCCTGGTCGTTGGTGATCAGCGTCAGCGTTGCCGCGCCGTTGAAATTGGCGGTCGGGTTGTAGGTCAGGGTGGCGAGTGCGGTGTTGATGTTGGCGACGGTGCCGGTAAAGATCATGCTGGCATCACCGGTGCCATCGCCGCTGCTGAACGACAGGCCGGTGACACCGGCAAGCGTCAGCGTACCGTTGGTGACGGAGAGCGTGATCTGCATGCTGCCACTGGCGGCATCCACGTCAGCGATCTGGATCTGGTTGCCGTTGCCTGCAGAAAATACCAGCGCCGTATCTTCATCGGTGGCCTGCGCGCCGGGCACGCTGTTGACGGGTGCGTCGTTGACGGCCGTGACGGTAATGCCAACGGTATCGGAATCGGTAGCGCCATTGCTGTCGGTAGACAACACGGTCAGCGTATCGCTGCCGCTGTAATTGAGCGTGCCGCGATAGATAAGGCTGGCGAGCGTGGCATTGATATCGGCCTGGGTGCCGGAGACGGTCAGGGCCGCCGTGCCGTTGACGCCGGCCGAGATGCTGGCGGCGCCCGAGAGCGTGACGTTGAGCGTGCCGTTGTTGACCGACAGCGCCACGCTGATCAGGTTGAGATCGACGTCATTGACCGTGATGCCACTGATGGCGAGGTTGGTGTCCTCGGCCACAACCTGTGCCCCCGGCACCGAATTGATCGGCGAATCATTGATGGCGTTGACGGTGATGCTGACGTTATCGGTATCGGACCGGGCGCCGCCCGAACCGGTGTTGCCCTGATCGTTGGTGATCAGCGTCAGCGTCGCGGCGCCGTTGAAATTGGCGGTCGGGTTGTAGGTCAGGGTGGCCAGCGCGGTGTTGATGTTGGCGACCGTGCCGCTAAAGATCATGCTGGCGTCACCCGTGCCATCGCCGCTGCTGAAGGAGAGTCCCGTCGTGCCTGCCAGGGTCAGCGTGCCGTTGGTGACCGACAACGTGATCTGCATGCTGCCGCTGGCGGCATCGACGTCGGCGATCTGGATCTGATTGCCGTTGCCAGAAGAAAAGACCAGTGCCGTGTCTTCGTCAGTGGCCTGCGTGCCAGGCACCGTGTTGGTGGGCGCATCGTTGCCCGCCGTGACGGTAATGCCAACGGTATCGGAATCGGTCGCGCCATTGCTGTCGGTAGACAACACGGTCAGCGTATCGCTGCCGTTGTAATTGAGCGTGCCGCGATAGATCAGGCTGGCCAGGGTGGCGTTCATATCTGCCTGTGTGCCGGAGACGGTCAGGGTTGCCGTGCCGTTGACACCGGCCGAGATGCTGGCCGCGCCCGAGAGCGTGACGTTGAGCGTACCGTTGTTGACCGACAGCGCCACACTGATCAGGTTGAGATCAACGTCATTGATGGTAATGCCCGAGATCGCGAGGTTGGTGTCCTCAGCGACCGATTGCGCACCGGGCACCGAGTTGACCGGCGAATCATTGATGGCATTGACGGTGATGCTGACGTTATCGGTATCGGACTGTGCACCCCCCGAGCCGGTGTTGCCCTGGTCGTTGGTAATCAGCGTCAGCGTCGCGGCGCCGTTGTAGTTGGCGGTCGGGTTGTAGGTGAGGGTGGCCAGCGCGGTGTTGATGTTGGCCACCGTGCCGGTGAAGATCATGCTGGCATCACCCGTGCCATCGCCGCTGCTGAAGGAGAGTCCCGTCGTGCCTGCCAGGGTCAGCGTGCCGTTGGTGACCGACAACGTGATCTGCATGCTGCCGCTGGCGGCATCGACGTCGGCGATCTGGATCCGGTTGCCGTTGCCAGAAGAAAAGACCAGTGCCGTGTCTTCGTCAGTGGCCTGCGCGCCGGGCACCGTGTTGGTGGGCGCGTCGTTGATGGCCGTGATGTTGATGGAAGCCGTATCCGAACCGGTCTTGGCGCCGCCTGATCCTGTGTTGCCACCGTCATTGACGCCCAGCGTCAGCGTGTCCGATGCGGGCGGCGTGTTCGAATTGATGATGTAGCTGAGCGTGCCCGACAGATTGCCGGCCAGCAGATTGTTGATCTGCGTGAGGGTGCCGGTCAGCGTGATACTGCTGGTGCCGGATCCGGATATACCAACGCCGGTCGTGCCCGCGGCTGCACTCAGTGTGCCCGACACCACCGACACGGTGGCCGTGACCGAGGCGCTGGCCGCATCTACATCGGCAATCGCCAGACCGGTGCCCTGCAGGGTCAGCGTGGTCTGCTCGTTGACGTTGTAGCTGGTCGGCGTGATTGTGGCCGTTGGCGCGTCGTTGACGGCGCTGAGGTTGATCGTCGCGGTGTCGGAGCCGGTTTGCGTGCCGCCCGAGCCTGTGTTGCCGCCGTCGTTGATCTGCAGGGTCAGCGTGTCGGATGCCGGTGGTGTGTTAGAGCTGCTGGTATAGGTAAGCGTGCCGGAGTTGCTGCCGGCGAGCAGGTTGTTGATCTGCGTCAGCGTGCCGGTCAGCGTGAGCATGGCGGTGCCTGAGCCTGACACGCCGGCGCCGGTGGAACCCGCCGCTGCCGTGAGGGTGCCGCTGACGACGGTGACGGTGACGGTGACATTGCTGCTGCCGGCATCGGCGTCGGAAACGGCGAGGCCGGTGCCGTGCAAGGTCAGCGAGGTCTGCTCTGTAGCATTGTAGCTTGCGGGCGTGATCGTTGCCGTGGGCGCGTCGTTGGCTGCAGCTACCGTGATGCTGGACGTAGCACTGCCGGTCGCCGCGCCATCATTGGCGATGAAGGTTAGGGTGCGAGTGCTGGTGCTGGGGTTGTCGCTGGTATTGGCGTACGTGAGCGATCGCAGAGCGCTCTGGTAATTGGCGACGGTAGTGGTGCCGGTGAGCGTCATCATGCCGGTGGTGGCGTTCCACGAACCGGTGATGCCGTTCTGAGTAGTGAAGGCCAGAACGTCCTGACCGTTCTGATAATTGCCAGTGATCTGGATGGTAGTGCCGGTCAGGTTAGTGCTGTCGGCGTCGGTGAGCGTCAGTGCGCTGCTGACGGCTGTGGCGACGCCATTCTCGGTGTAAGCAAGGGTGTTGCCGGCAGTGACGACTGGCGCGTCGTTGACGGCCGCAACGGTGATGCTGGCCGTAGCACTGCCGGTCGTAGCGCCATCATTGGCAATGAAGGTGACGGTGCGGGCCAGTGTGCTGGGGTTATCGCTGGTATTGGCGTAGGTGAGCGAGCGCAGAGCGCTCTGGTAATTGGCGGCGGTAGTGGTGCCGGTGAGCGTCATCATGCCGGTGGTGGCATTCCACGAACCGGTGATGCCATTCTGGGTGGTGAAGGCCAGCACGTCCTGACCGTTCTGGTAGCTACTGGTGATCTGGATGGTGGCGCCGGTGAGGTTGGTGCTGTCGGCGTCGGTGAGCGTCAGTGCGTTGCTGACGGCTGTGGCGACGCCATTCTCGGTGTAGACCAGGGTATTGCCGGCAGTGACGACCGGCGCGTCGTTGACCGCCGCAACGGTGATGCTGCGTGTTGCACTGCCGGTGGCCGTGCCATCGTTAGCAATGAAGGTGACGGTACGGGTGCTGGTGTTGGGGTTGTTGCTGGTATTGGCGTAGGTGACAGCACGTAACGCGGTTTGGTAATTGGCGACGCTTGCGGTGCCGGTGAGGGTCATCATGCCGGTGCTGGCGTTCCAGCTGCCGGTAATGCCAAGTTGATTGGTAAAGGCCAGCACGTCCTGACCGTTCTGATAGTTGCTAGTGATCTGGATGGTGGCGCCGGTGAGGTTGCTGCTGTCGGCGTCGGTGACCGTAATGGTCGTACTTATCGGTGTCGCGGCAGCGTTTTCCGTGTAAGCCAGAATGCCGCCTGAGGCATCGTTTGCTGCGTTGAGCGATACCCCGATAGTGGCCCACTCCATTGCGTCCGCAAGAGTCCAGCTCATGGTAACTGAGGCAGCACCGGTCTCGGAGCTGCCTGCGCCAAGCGGCTCTGCACTGCCCGTGCCGCTGCTATTGGTCCAGCGCTGAATCTGTCCGCTGCCAACCGAAGGGACTCCGCCTTGTTGGCGGGTCGCCATGGCGTCGATAACCAGATTGCCGGTCGCTGATGCGACGGTAACGCTGACTGCCGTGCCGGTGCCGGTGGCTTTCGCGACCGTACCGAAAGTGCTGGTCTGGTCTACGTTGAAATAGCTGGTGGCGCCGATGGCAAATTCCTTGGCGCTACCCGGCATTGTGACGACGATGTTGTGGGCGCCTGCCGCAGGGTTTTTGAGATACCAGATCTCCGTGGTGACAACGGTGCTGTTGGCGTTTGTATCCAGCCGGGTCAGCGCGACTCCGTTATAGGTGATCGAAGTTGGCGAGTCTGTGCCGCGTGTGGAGTACTCGACGATGAGAATGCTGTTGGTTCCGGCGCCAACGGTGTGGGCGAGTGTGAGGCTCGTTGCTCCCAGGGTTGATGTGGCTGCGGTGGTGACAGCATCTTGTGTAATGGTCAATGCGCCTGCTGAGCTGACGACTGGAGCCACGCTGGGAGCTGCATTTAGCGAGACGCCCAAGGTGGCCCATTCTTGTGAGCCTGACAGGGTCCAGCTCATGGTGACAGAGGCGGCTCCAGCCTCGGAGCTGCCTGCACCTAGCGGATCCGCGCTGCTCACGCCGCAGGTGTTGGTCCAGCGCTGGGTCTGTCCGGCCCCCGTGGATGGGTTTGAGGTTTGTTGGCGGGTCGCGATGGCATCAATGACCAGATCGCCGCTTGCCGATACAACGTTAACGCTGACTGCTGTGCCGGTACCCGTAGCTTTTGCGACTGTACCGAAAGTGGCTGTCTGGTCGACGTTGAAGTAGCTGCTTGCGCCGACGGTGAATTCTTTGGCTGCCCCCGGCATCGTAATGACGATGTTGTGGGTGCCGGCAGCGGGGGTTTTGAGGTACCAGATTTCGGTGGTGACGACGGTGCTGTTGGAGTTTGTATCCAGCCGGGTCAGCGCTACGCCGTTGTAAGTGATCGAGTCGGGGGATGTGGTGCCTCGGGTTGCGTATTCGACAATCAGGATTCCATTTGTTCCGGTACCGACTGTATGCGCAAAGCTGAGGCTGCTTGCGCCAACACTCGTTGTTGTTGCGGTGCTGACTGAATCCTGAACGATTGCCAGTGTGCCGGCCCAGGATTGTTGTAGTGCCGTACTCACGGTGACGGTGGCTTCAATTTCACCGCGTTGGTATTCGAGTGTCCAGTCTCCGCCCTGAGTGGCGTCGCCAGTGAGATTGCTGCTGGCTGCGACGTCGGCACCGGTCAGTTTGGCCAGTTCGTCGGCAAAGCTTTGTCCGTTGTCGTTTGCAGCGAAGTTACAGCCGTAGATCAGTAAGTCGGCTTCTGTCGAGAGAGCCTTGCGCCACGATTCAAGCTGGGTGCTGTAGCCCGCGACGGTGCTGGCGTTCAGGGTGCTGTTGCCGATCTTGAGTTCGCCGGCACTACCATGGGTGATCAGGTGGATGGCACTGACGTTGCTGCGACCAGCGAGGGCTTCGCTGATCTGGCTGATGCCGTCGCGCTCGCTTGAAATGGAAATGACTTCAGCATCTGGATTGCCACTGCGCACATCTGCGAGCAATTTGTCTGCGTCGGCGACCGTGCTGTCAATGAAGACCAGCTGCTGAGCGTGCTGGGTACTTTGTGTCGTAACCGTGCTGGGCGCGCTATCCGTGCGACTGTCGATGACGCGGATTTCGGCGCTGAGGCCTGCATCGCTGATGCCCGGGGCCAAGTCGGCCGAGTAGAGGAGGCGGGCTTCTACCTCCTCGAAGACCGCCTTGCGCGGGATGGGCATGCCTGCGACGGATCTGAGTCCAAAGGTACGGCGCAGGAATTGGCGCACGGGCATCGTGACGCTCCGTCAGCGAGGGCTCTCGCCGAAACTGACCTGACAGCGCAGGCCAGAGGGGATTTTTCCACCGGGGTTCGGCACGCTCAGGCGTACGCGGAAAGTGTTGCTGGCGGCATCTACGACCGCATCGACCCGTGCAACTTGAGTCGTGATTGCCGGGGCTCCCTGCATTTCAGGGGTTAGCGTGGCTTGAGAGCCCGCACGAATGCTGCCAAAGCGGTTGGCAGACACGACAACTTCAGCGTGAAGTGGGTCAATCTGGGCGAGTTTGATCACCGGCTTGTCTTCAATCCGTGCGCCAGCTTGCAGGTAACGCTCTACGACGACGCCATTGAAGGGGGCGGTGATGCTGCGCAAGCCCAGTTGTGCGTTCGCTACAGCCAGATCTTCGCGGGCAACGATGCGCTGCTCCTGCGTCTGGGCGTAGCGCATGGCGGCCACTTTGGCTTCTGATGCGGCCTGGTCACGCGCCTGTTGCGAGATGAATTGTTTGGCCAGCAGTTCGTCGGCGTTTTCGGCTTTTTTCTGAGCAAAGTCGTAGGCCGCCTTGGCTGCAGCGACATCGGCGCGGTTTTCGAAGCGCTGCGCGGAGGACTTCACTGCGGCACGCTCCACGTCATCGATGAGCTGTGCGAGCAACTGCCCCTTTTTGACGGTGTCGCCACGATCAACCAGAACCTTGGCGAGTACGCCGACCACCGGACTGCCTACGTCGACTTCGGCTTGCGGGGTGAGCAGGCAGCCCAGAATGTCGCTGCGAGCGCCCGGTGCAGCGGCCATCGCGAGCAGCGGCAGCACGGCCAGCATGAGCAGTGTCAGGGTGAGCAGGCGTTTCGAAAAAGTTGGCTTCATCAGTCTGTTTATTCTGGACGCGCTCCGAAGAGCTGTCGTTCCTGTTGGCGGGCATCGGCCTCGCGTAAATGCTGACGCGCCAATCGGCCACGCCGTTCTTCCAGATACTGGGTGACACGCAAGAGTATTCCACCTACTACTAACGGCATAAAGCCACGGGTGCTTGAAAACAATTGCAACACGTGTTGCAGGCTGCTTGGCAGGGTTCGCCCAAGCAGGCCTTCTTCCAGAGATAGCAGGGTCTGGGCACTGCCGGGTTGACCAAGCCGACCTGCTCGGCCAAACAGCTGCCTGTCGATGCGGCGCGAGCTGTTGTGCTGGCAGGATACGACGTGCAAGCCCCCTGATTTTGCCACGGTTTCGTCGATTATTATGTCGGTGCCACGCCCGGCCATGTTGGTCGTTACGGTAATGGCACCCGCTCTCCCGGCGGCCGAAATTAGTTCGGCTTCCTCACAATCCTGACGCGCGTTGAGCACTCGATGCGGGAGCTCTGCCTGGGTCAGCAGTCGGCTGACACGATCTGATTCCTTGACCGAGTCAGTACCAACCAGCACCGGGAGTCCTTGCGCATGCAGGTTTGCAATGTCAGTCAGCATTTTCTGCCAGCGAATCGAGGCTTCTTTTGCCACCAAAGGAGGCAGAACGCGCAGGCCGGAGGGGCGACCGGTCGGGATCCGCAAAACGTTCAGATGGTAGGTTTCCAGCAACTCGTGGCGGGCTTCAACCAAGGTGCCGCTCATGCCGCCGAGCAGCAGATAGCGAGGAAAAAAACGCTGGAATGTGATCTGCGCCAGCACGCGTGTGGCCGGGGTGGGTTTGCAGCGCTCTTTTATCTCGACCATCTGGTGCAGTCCGCGCGACCAGGCGCGGCCTGCCGCGAGTCGCCCGCTGTTGCTGTCGATGATGCTGACCTTGCCGTCTTGCACCAGATAGTCCTTGTCGCGCTGCAGGATATGCAGAGCACGTAAAGCCAGCTCGACCATTTCCTCGCGATAGCGCGGGATTGCCCAGAGTGGATGCGCATCTTCGGGATCGGCCATCAGCAGGCTCTGGCCGTCTGCCGTGAAATCCACGCTGTGGCTGCGATGGTCAATACGGAAGTCGAAACCGGCGCGCATGTGGCTGGCCAGTCGCAGCGCGAGCGCACAGACAGCGGCCTGTACCGGATCGGCAGTGGTTTCGGAGAGGATGAATGGAGTGGCTGCGTCATCCAGCAGTACGCTGTCAGCTTCGTCGATAATGGCCATGCACAGGCCACGCAACACACGTTGATGTCCGGGTGCCGGGGTGCCGGGGGAGGGCATGGGCAGCAGACTGTCGCGCAGGTAGTCGAAAACGAGTTCTTTGGAGCTGGTGTAGGTGATATGAGCGCCGTAAGCCGCACGGCGCTCGCCATGGCTCATGTCCTGAGCGATGGCGGACACCTGGAGGCCAAGCCGGTGGGCTAGTGGCTGCAGGTAAGCCGCATCGCGGGCTGCCAGGTAGTCGTTGCTGGTGATGACGTGTACGGGCACGCCTGCCAGCGCGGCGATGCAGGCGGCCAAAGCGGTCGCCAGTGTTTTGCCTTCGCCGGTCGGTACTTCGGCCAGCCCGCCGCGCAGGACAGCATGGGCCGCCATGATCTGGTTGGGGCGCAGGCGGCGGCCGAAGGTGGCTTCGATCGCCAACATGACCATGGCGGTGCAGCGCTCGGCGGTGGCAGAGATGAAACCGTCGCGACTCAACTCTGCCCGCAGTTGCAGCAGATGGGCGCCCGAGGCGCGCCCTGGATGCTCGCGCAGGCGTTCAAACTCAATGCTTATACGCGTGGCTGTTGCAGCCAGTTGGCGCTGGCGTGCGTGTTCGACGAAGGGGAGACCGGCCCAGAAGGCGTCAATGCGCGCACTGCCGTAGGCATCCGCCGATAGCTTGCGTTCCGGCCATGCGCCGAGGATCACGCCGGGGATGGGCAGGGGGACACGATTCATGTGGCACTCCCTGTCGCGTTGCTGCCGAACTGGCGCAGGAAAAGCTGACGCAGGCTGCGCCAGAGCTGCGCGGCTAATGGCTGCGGCGCATGTTCGATGCGGATCCAGGCTCGCGAACCAATCCGTGCCAAGCTTTGCCCGTTGATCTTGAGGTCGACAATGAATACTGGCTCCAAGGTGCGCAGACCGTCCTTGTCTGCAGGATCAGTCGCGAAAGGCCCGCCAGTACTGTCTCCCAGAAGGGGGCTCGGCAAGACCCATGCGGCGCCTGGCTCCTGGCTTGATATGCTTGCAGACAGGCTCTGGGAGCGGCTCTCCGCGATGCGGACGGTGAAACTTGATGGCGAGCTTTGGAGCAAGTCAATGTCCTGCTGGGCCAGCGCCATGCGCACGGTCATGCGCTCAGGATTGATCACATGGGCAATGACACTGCCGCGATTGAAGTAGCGTCCGGGCAGATTGTGGGCAGCCGGCAAGCCAACCCGGCCGTCAAGCGGGGCGCGCAGACTGAGTGCGGCGATGCGCTGGTCGAATTGCGCAATCTGGGCGCGCAGTTTGTCGATCTCTTCGCCCAGTCCGATGGCGGCAGAGGGTTGATTTAGCAACACCCCTTGATAGGCCTGTAACTGGCTGGCCAGGCGGGTCTGCAATTGCTGGCGCGAGGCGAGCAGATCAGGATTGCGCAGACGCAGCAATTCATCGCCTGCACGCACCCGTTGTCCGTCGCTGACCAATACGCTATCCACGAAGCCGTCGGCTTCGTTACGAACCCGGGCTTCATCGGGCACCCAGACCAAGCCTTGGGCATGCGAGGCGTAGGGCGCGGGCACGACCAGCGTGCCCAGCAGCAAGGCGGCCATCAACACGCCAAAAGCCAGCATGGCGCGCTTGCGGGTTTTGCCCAGCCGGCTGCCGCGCAGGACCAGTAAGCTCAATTGCCACAAGGGACGCAAGGCAAAACGAAAGAGCAACCACAGCGCAAGCAGTAACCCTAGCGCGAACTGCTTGCCGCCTAGCCAGATTGCCATGCCCGCCATCAGGACGATGCGGTAGATCAGCGAGGCGAGGCCGAAGCTGAGCAGAAGCACGCGCGAGCCGTCGACCCCGGCCGGTGGGTGCAGCTGCGAGTTGCCGAGCACCCAGCGTTCGCCCAGATAGCGCAGATAGTTGTCGGCACGCGACGATAAGCCGGGAATCTCCAGCGCATCAGTGAGGACGTAATAACCGTCAAAGCGCATCAGTGGATTGGCATTGACGAGCAGGGTGGAAATGCTGCTGACGCTCATGATGGCGAAACTCAGTTCGCGCAGCCAGCCATCGCTGACATTCAGCCATAGCAGCAAGGCCAGAGAGGCGACGGCGAGCTCGACCATCACCCCCATTGCGCTGACCAGTACGCGCCGGCGCTTTTCGATGAAGGCGGATGCGGCGGAGGCGTCGACATAGGGCACTGGCATCAGCAGGAACAGGGTAATTCCGAATTCATGCACGGCGCCACCCCAGGTGCGGATGGTCAGGGCATGTCCCAGCTCGTGCAGCGCTTTGACCAGCGGGTAAGCCAGCCACATCAGCATCAGGTTGCTGTGGCTGGTCAGGTGCTGTGCGGCGTAGGCGCGCAGCTCGGGCCAGTGAATCTGGGTCAGAATGAGGGCCAGCAAGGTGCTGATCAACCAGACAAGGAGCATTCCTCGCGTGAGCAGGCGGCGGCCCAGCGGCTCCAGACGCTCCAGCAAGGCGGAGGGATCCCAGAGCGGGACCTTGAAGGCCAGCGGATTGAGGCGTGAGCCCGTGCGTTCGTGATGGCGTCGGGAGGCATCAAAAATTCCCGCCAGATCTTGTGTGTGTTCGCTGTGCAACATGCCGGCTGCAATCAGCTCAGAGAGCACACTCAGCACTTCGTGCTGGCTTGGCGCGTCATTGCCGAGCTGGCGTACCAGGATGTCCCAGATTTCCTGCACGCTGCGCAAGCCGTCAAGGCGGCCGACGAGTTCATAGCCCAGATGGTTAACGCGGAACTGGCGCCCAGAGGTCTGGCTACTGAGTACATACCAGGCTTCACCGCGAAAAACCTGGCGGGTAATGCGCGTGGTACTGGCTAGTTGCGGATGTAGCTTTGCCGCGCGATACCAATAGGGGCTGAATAGCGAGTCGGTCATGGTCTGTCCGTTCTAGCCGAACAGGATCCAGAGCTGGAAATTCAGCCAGTCGAGAGCGCGGCTACCCCAGATCATGGCCAGCGGCCGCTTACCCATGGCAATGTGAGCGACACCTTCCAGCCCGGAACGCAGGGCGCTATTCCGGCCTGCAAGGCCAGCCTCAACTTCGAAGCTGTTGTTGCCCCCGGAAATACTGGCTACCGGAGTGATGCGCTGGATCTGCAGTGGAAAGCTTGTGTCGGGGAGTGCCGAAAAAGCGACGCGGCCAGTCTGCCCCGCGCTGATGTGGGCAATGTCGTGTTCGTCAATTTGCAGGACAAGCCTGAAGTCGGCAGATGGCGAGAGCACCATCAGTACTTCACCACGCTTGACCGGCGCACCTGCTTGTTGCTGCTGATCGCCACGGATCACGATGCCGGGGAAGGGGGCTGTGATGCGTGTCTGATTGATTTTTTCGATCACCAGTGCCAGCTGGGCCGCTATTTCCTCGACTCGCGCCTGGGAGCCGACCATTTTTGAACGATCCTGTCGTGCGAAAGCTTCTGCTTGCTCGTTACGGAAACGACCTAACTCTGCTTCCAGTCGGCTTTGTTCGAAGCGCTGATCCTGGTCCGTAAGCGTCAGCAGGAGCTCACCTTCGCTGACTTGTGCGCCCGGGCGAACCAGTACGTCCTGGATGAAACTATCAACGGGGGCAGAGATGCTGCGCTGGATCACCCCTTCGAGGCGCGCGTGGGCCGTCACCTGATCGTTTACAGGGAGGGAAAATGCAAATGCCAGGAAGAAAGTCAGCAGCAGGGCGAGCAGTTTTACGCCGGACGAACCGGGCTTGCGTAGTCGTTGTAGTGTGTTTGCCGGCAGATGTCGCAAACGGGTCAGCAAGGGCTCGTGAGCGCGTTGCTTGAGCATCAGCACAGGGCCGATCAGCGCTGCCATTTGTTCGGCGTCGGCGAGTTCGGCGTCCGACCATTTGCGGTCTATGCCGCGCATCAGCGTCAGCGCGCCAATTGCGGTTTGCTGGTAGGGCAGTGGAATGCTCAGCAGGGCGGCGCCGAGTTCGGCGCTGGCCAGCTCGCCCTGCATCAAGGTGATGTGCGGCGCATCCGCGGCGGTGACCGGATAGCGCAGGCTTACATGCTGATCAACGGCTTCATTCATTGCGGCCGCGATTTTTCGTGGCAACTCCAGTTCCTGGCGAGTATCGGCCATCCCGGAGAGCGCAACCAGCTCTGTGCTGCGGCCACGCGTCATGCCGACCCCGACGCGCGTGCAGCTTAGTTCCTTGGCCAGCACGCTGGCGACAGCCGCTGCGGCCTGGGCAAAATCCGGCTGCGAGAGCGCGTCAAGCACTGCCAATAGCGCTATGCCATTGCTCGACTGTCCGGTGTTGCGCACAGGTTCCGGTGGAAGCGTTTCGTTCATTTATTTTTTTATATTTGTGACGGATAAACCCGTCTGTCTCAACGGCGAAGGATCCACAATCCTTGAACAGAAAGCAATCATCTGTTCCACGGCGGAGGAAGGGCAGGCGATAATTGGCCCATGCTTAATATCGTCCTGTACCAACCCGAGATCCCTCCGAATACGGGCAACATCATTCGTCTGTGCGCCAACACTGGCGCAAAGTTGCATCTGGTCGAGCCACTTGGCTTTGATTTGAGTGATAAGCAGCTCAAGCGCGCCGGTATGGATTACGCCGAGTTGTCAGTCGTTACCCGCTATCCGGATTGGGCCAGTTGTCAGGCCGCGCTGGTCGGGCGGCGCATGTTTGTGCTGAGTACGCGCGGCCGGGTGCGCTACGATACGGTTGCATTCGAGGCCGGCGATGTATTGGTGTTTGGCGCCGAGTCGGCGGGTTTGCCGGCGCAGGTGCTGGCGGACGTTGCAGAAGAGCGGCGCTTGCGTTTGCCGATGCAGCCGGGAGTGCGTAGCCTTAATTTGTCCAATACGGTGGCGATTGTTGCGTATGAAGCGTGGCGGCAACTTGGCTTCAACGGCGGGCTGTGAGTGGTGCCGCAGCGCTTGCCAAGTAGGTTTGTTGCAATGGCACATCAACTTATCGATTGATTTATGTCATCGCGCGAGCGTGCCGTTGCAATAGCTTTCGTCAAACTTGATTACACTTCGCTTGGGCTGATGTGGGCCTTCCGCGCCGCCTGCTCCGTTTTTTGTAGAGATTGGATACATGAAAAATAAATGTCGGGTCGCCCTTTTCGGCGAGTGCATGATTGAGCTGCGTGGCGAGATGTTTGGCACCATGCAGCAGACTTTTGGTGGCGATACCCTGAATACCGCTGTTTATCTGGCCCGGCTGGGTGCAGATACTGGCATTCAGGTTTCGTATGCGACCCAACTTGGCACAGATGCTTTCAGTGCCATGATGGTCGATGCTTGGGAAAAAGAAGGTATCGATACCTGTATGGTGCGCCGCGTCGAAGGCAAGATGCCGGGGCTTTACACCATTCAGGTTGATGAGACGGGTGAACGGACCTTCTATTACTGGCGTGACATGAGTGCCGCCAAGGATTTTTTCCTGGGGCAGCAGGACAGTCTGCTGGGCCAGCACATTGATGAGCTGGATGTGCTCTATTACAGCGGGATCAGTCTGGCTGTGCTGCCCGACGCTGGTCGCGAGACCTTGTTTGGTTTGATCGACCGCCTGCGCGCCCGTGGAGGCAAGGTGTACTTTGATAATAACTACCGTCCGCGCGTCTGGCGTGGCGATCCGAATACCAAGGCTTGGTACGACCGTGCTTTCGCCAATGCCGATTTGACCCTGATTACCCTGGAAGACAATGCCGCGCTTTACGGGCTGGACGAAGAGTCTGCGCTAGCTCACGCGTATTCGCTGCCTTGTGACGAAGTGGTGGTCAAGCGCGGTGTCGATCCAACCCTGATCCGCGTGCGCGGACAGGAAGTGGTCATGGTGCCGACTTTCCGGGTTGAAAAAGTGGTGGATACCACCGGCGCAGGCGACTCTTTTGCCGGCGGCTATCTGGCAGCGCGTCTGGCGGGGCAACCACCCGAGGTAGCAGGGCGCTACGGCAACAAATTGGCTTCCATTGTGGTTCAGTACCCCGGCGCGATTATTCCTCTAGCCGCGATGCCGGTCTTCTTTTTTGGCTGAAATCCGGGTTTACACGAGTTGAAGTTGTCAGGCAACTTGGGCTAATATGCCTGCAAATCGATAATTTGTCAGGCGTATTGCCCACTTCTTTTTGAGTGGCGCTGCGTTCGACGCCATTCAAGGAGCTCGTTTGTGGCCGCACTCAATCGCAATATTCTCAGCACCGGCAAGCTGCGTGCCGATTTCAGTCCAGAAGCTGTGCCTGCCAAGGCACCCGTTCGCATCCTGCAGATCGGTGATGGTAACTTCCTGCGCGGCTTCGCCGACTGGCTTATCGATGTAACCAATGGTGCGGGGCTGTTCAACGGCCGCGTGACGATTGCTCAACCGCTGGCGCGTGGTCTGGCCGACATGCTCAATGCTCAGGATGGTTTGTATACGGTGCTGTTGCGCGGTGTGCAGGGCGGCCAGACGGTCGATTCACGCCGCATCATCAGCTGTGTCGATACGGCGCTGAACCCCTATTCACAATGGAGCGAGATGCTCGCCTGTGTGCAGGATCCGACCCTGCGCTTCGTGATCTCGAATACCACCGAAGCGGGCATCGCGCATGTTGATGAAGCGTTTGCGCCTGACGTGTGCCCGAACAGTTTTCCGGCCAAGGTCGCATCCTTGCTGTGGTCGCGCTTTCAGAAACTGGGCGGCACGGCTGCGAGTGGTCTGGTCTTCCTGCCCTGCGAACTGATTGAGGCGAATGGCACGAAGCTGCGCAGCATTGTGCTGCAGCACGCTGAAGCTTGGAAATTGCCGGCTGACTTCGTGGTCTGGGTCAAGGATCACAACTATTTCTGCAACACTCTGGTGGATCGCATCGTGCCGGGCTTCCCGGCGGCGGAAGCCGAAGGCCTCTACGTCGATCTGGGCTATACAGATCCGCTGATGGTGGCGGCAGAGCCGTTCTTGCTGTGGGTGATTGAAGGTCCGGCCCACTTGGCTGACGAGTTGCCCTTGCATAAAGCCGGCTTGGATGTTGTGTGGACCGACGATCTGCAGCCCTACCGTACACGCAAGGTGCGCATCCTGAATGGCGCGCATACAGCCTCATCGTTGGCCGCATTCTGCGCCGGCCTGGATACGGTGCAGGCCATGACCGAAGATCCGGTGGTGTCGAAATTCCTCAATCGCGTGATGTTCAAGGAAATCGTGCCTTTCGTTCCGCTTCCCGATGCCGAGCGTCGCAGCTATGCCGACACCATCATGGAGCGCTTTGCCAATCCGCACATTCGCCATGAGCTGATTTCCATTGCGCTGAACTCTGTCTCCAAGTGGCAGGTGCGCGTGCTGCCGACGGTGAAGGATTACGCACGGGAATACGGCAAGGCGCCGGCCGGCTTGTCGTTTTCTTTGGCCGCACTGCTCAATTTCTATCATGGCAAGTTTGATGCGGCGGGTGAGTTTGTCGGTGATCGCGCCGGTCAGAGCTATCCGATTCGCGATAATCCTGATGTGCTATCGGTGATTGGGGATGCGTGGCGTGCCGCTCAAGGCGGTTCTGATCTGACTGCGCTGGTTCGTGGCCTGCTCGGCGATGTGCGCTTGTGGGGTGAGGACCTGAATCAAGTGCCGGGGCTGAACGAGCAGGTTGTTCGCTCGCTGGCCAGCATCAAGGCACTGGGCGTCAAGGCCGCGATGACAGCCATGGCTGAGGAGGCTTGATTATGGATGCATCCATTGCCGTTCGCTTGCATGCCAATGATGACGTGGTGATCGCCACGCGTCAGTTGATGCCGGGTAACCGTGTTCCGGGCGAAGATTTTGAAGTGCGCAATCTGATCCCACCTGGCCACAAGGTCGCAACCCGCGACATCAAGGCTGGTGAGGCTGTGCATCGCTATAACCAGATTATTGGTTTTGCCAAGACGGACATCGTCGCTGGCCAGCACGTGCATGTGCATAATCTGGGGGTTGCGGATTTTGAACGCGATTACGCCATCGGTCAGGGCGTACATGACACCGCCAAAGTTGCTCAGCCGGCGACCTTCATGGGCTTCAAGCGCCATAACGGCAAGGTTGGCACGCGCAACTATATCGGCGTGATTGCTTCCGTGAATTGTTCGGCGACCGTCGTGCGCGCCATCGCCAATCATTTCAACAAGGAGCGTCTGGCTGCGTTTCCGCATATTGATGGCATTGTGCCGATGCCGCACCCACTGGGTTGTGGCATGAACAGCGCAGGCGAGGGCATGCTGGCCCTGAAGCGCACCATGCTCGGCTATGCGCAGCACCCGAACTTTGCTGGCGTGCTCTTCGTCGGTCTGGGCTGCGAAATGAATCAGGTAGCGCCGCTGATCGAAGAGCTGGGTACTTATCCGGCCGGGATGATGCAGAGCGTGAATATCCAGGATCTGGGCGGCACCTCCAAGGCGATTGCGCGCGGTATTGAGATGGTCGAGGCGATGTTGCCGGCGGCCAATGCCGTGCAGCGCGAACCTGCGCCGATCAGCCATTTGATCATCGGCCTGAACTGTGGTGGCTCGGACGGTTATTCCGGCATTACCGCCAACCCGGCGCTGGGCGGCGCGGTGGATATGCTGGTAGCGCATGGCGCGACGGCGATTCTTTCGGAAACACCGGAAATTTACGGAGCTGAACATCTGCTGACGCGTCGTGCCGCAACCCCGGCGATTGCTGAGAAGCTGATCGGCCGCATCAGCTGGTGGAAGGATTACACCAGTCGCAACGGTGGCGAGATGGATAACAATCCCTCTGTCGGCAACAAGGCGGGTGGTCTGACCACGATCCTGGAGAAATCTCTTGGCGCCGTAGCCAAGGGTGGCACCACGACGCTCAACGGTGTATTCGAGTACGCCGAGCAAATTGATGCCAAGGGTTTCGTCTATATGGACACGCCCGGCTACGATCCGGTTTCTGCAACGGGGCAGGCCGCTGGCGGCGCGCAGCTGATCTGTTTCACCACCGGGCGTGGTTCAGCCTTTGGCTGTGCCGGCGTGCCGACCATCAAGCTGGCAACCAATAACGCGCTGTGGAATCGTCAGCGCGATGACATGGATGTGAATTGCGGCGATTTGCTGGATGGCGTGCCGATGCAGGACATCAGTCAGCGAATTTTCGATGCGATCATCCGCTACGCGTCGGGCGAGAAAGCTCGCAGTGAAGTGCTGGGTTACGGCAATGATGAGTTCCTGCCTTGGCAGATCGGCGCGGTGATGTGATCTGCAGTGTGCCTGTCTGCAGAGCGGCTACTGGAGCCGGTTTGCGGCATGCCTGCCTGAAGAAGTCCGTCAATGGGGGCTCTGCAGGCAGGTGCTGGTGAAACGACAAAGCCGCCTCGTGGGCGGCTTTGTCGTTTTCGGGGCCTGCAGTTCAGTCCGGTTTCTTGCTGCCTTTGTTGGGGCAGTTCGGCTTGATGCACTCGGCGTACAGATACATGGCGTGTTCGCGCACCCTGAATCCTTGTGCTGCAGCCACGGCATTCTGGCGAGCCTCGATTTCCGGGTCGAAGAATTCTTCAACGCGACCACAGTCGACGCACATGATGTGATCGTGGTGATCACCTTTGTCGAGTTCGAATACGGCTTTGCCTGATTCGAAGTGGTGACGCTTGAGCAGGCCGGCTTGTTCGAACTGGGTGAGTACCCGGTAGATGGTTGCCAGACCGACATCCAGCTCTTCTGCGAGGAGCAGACGGTACACGTCTTCAGCAGAGAGGTGGCGCTCGGCGGTGCGTTGAAACAGGTCGAGAATCTTCAGGCGCGGTAATGTCGCTTTCAGACCTGTTTCCTTGAGGCTTTGCGGTGGGGGCATCACTGTCTCCGGGTGAGTGGGGTGTGGGGCCGTATGATATAGTCCAAGCGTTCGTCTTGGAATGTTTCCGGGTGCGCGCACCCCCGATTATCGATGTCACGAGAGTCCGTCCGTATGGTTTTGCGACCCGTTTTTCTGTCAGCCGTTGTTTGTCTGCTGACAGCCTGCTCGTCCAGCATGCTCAGCAATGTCATCAAGCCTTTTCGTATCGATGTGCGCCAAGGTAATGCCGTAACGCAGGAAATGCTGTCACAACTCTCCCCAGGCATGAGCCGGGAGCAGGTGCGCTTCGTGATGGGTTCGCCCCTGCTGGTGGATGTGTTTCATGCAGATCGCTGGGATTACGTTTATCAGTTTTCGACTGGCTATGCCGAGCCGGAGCGTCGCAGCGTCGCAATTTTCTTTATTGCAGACAAGCTTGATCGTATCGAGGGTGATGTAGCCGCGGGGCGCGCTGAAGTTCCGATTGCGCCACGTGTGATCGACATCACTGGTCCGGCCGCCGCCAAGCCCTGATTACCCGGAGCGGCCTCGCGTCGCTCCGCTTCATTCCCAGAGGATTTTCGATGACCGTCAAAGTCGCTATTGCCGGAGCTTCCGGACGTATGGGGCGCATGCTGATTGAAGCCGCCCTGCAAATGCCTGATGTTGTTTTTTCTGCCGCCCTGGATCGTGCCGACAGCCCGTTTATTGGACGCGATGCGGGCGAGTTGATGGGTAATGCATGTGGTGTGATGATTGGCAGTGACGTGGAGGCCGCATTGGTTGTGTCTGACTGTCTGATTGATTTCACGCGCCCCGAAGGGACGCTGGAGCATCTGAGCGTGGCGCGGCGTCTCAAGCGTTCCCTGGTTATCGGTACGACAGGTTTTACGGCGGAGCAGAAGGCTTTGATCGGCGAGGCTGCGCGTGAGATTCCCGTGATGTTTGCGTCGAACATGTCGGTCGGCGTGAATGCGGTGTTCAAGGTTCTGGATCTGGCCGCGAAAATTCTGGCGTCGGGTTACGACGTGGAAATTTTCGAAGCGCACCATCGTTTCAAGGTGGATGCGCCCTCGGGTACGGCTCTGAGCATGGGTGAAGTCGTTGCCAAGGCGCTGGATCGCGATCTCAGGGATTGCGCTGTTTATGGCCGTGAAGGCGTAACAGGAGAGCGCAAGCCGGAAACCATCGGATTTGCGACAGTACGTGGCGGCGACGTGATTGGTGATCACACGGTGATGTTCTGTGGCTTGGGCGAGCGCGTCGAAATCTCGCACAAAGCCAGCAGCCGCATGCCCTACGCGACGGGCGCCTTGCGCGCGGCAGCCTTTCTGCAGGGTAAGGCCAGCGGGCTTTACGACATGCAGGATGTGCTGGGTTTGCGGTAAGCGGGTCTGTTATCGCCAAAACAAAAGAGACGCCGTGGCGTCTCTTTTGTTTTGGGACGCGGTAGTTCCGATCAGGAGGGGGTGTGGTTGAGCAAGGCCTTGAGGCCATCCGCATTCAGAATGCGGATGTATTTCTGCTGAACGCCGATCAGGCCTTCGTCGTGGAATTTCGAGAAAGCGCGGCTGACCGTTTCCAGCTTCAGACCGAGGTAGGAGCCGATTTCTTCACGGGTCATGCGCAAGTGGAATTCGGAGGCGGAATAGCCACGCACCCGCATGCGCTGCGATAAGTTGAGCAGGAAGGCGGCGATCCGCTCTTCTGCACGCATCGAACCGAGCAAGATCATCAGGCTCTGGTCACGCACGATTTCGCGGCTCATGAACTTGTGGAATTGCTGCTGCAGGGATTTGATGTGGCGCGACAGCTCTTCGAGTTGATCGTAAGGCATCAGGCAGACCTCGCTGTCTTCCAGCGCGGTTGCGTTGCAGACGTGACGATCCGTGCTGATGCCATCCATGCCAAGGATTTCACCTGCCATCTGAAATCCGGTTACTTGTTCAAGGCCTTCCTCGGTGAGGATATCGGTCTTGAAAAAGCCGGTTCGAATGGCGTAAATGGCATCAAACGAATCGCCAGCACGGTAAAGTTGTTGGCCGCGCTTGAGCTTGCGCTTGGTGACCATGTCATCGAGTTTGTACAGATCTTCATCATCAAGACCGACGGCGAGACACAGCTCGCGAAGATTGCACTCAGAACAGGCAACGCGCATATTGTTTGAAGTCAGGGGAATGGTAACTTTTTGGTCCACGGATTAGAGTTTACCTTGCGAATTGATCAACATCAACGTATTTGCTTACTATCTCTGCGATTGTCTTCAACCACTTGAAAAGAACATGAATCGTGAAACAAACGATCAGCTTTGACCCCGACCTGATTCGGCGTTTTGATGTGCCAGGCCCGCGCTACACGTCCTATCCGACAGCTGATCGGTTTTCCGACAATTTTGATGCGGCAAGCTTGCAGCAACACCTGCAGCGAATTGATCCTGCCAGCGGGCTGTCACTGTATTTTCACATCCCCTTCTGCAACACGATCTGCTACTACTGCGCTTGCAACAAGGTGATAAGCAAGGATCGCTCCTTGTCGGCGAAGTACGTCGACTATCTGGCGCGTGAGATGGCGATGCAAGCCGCATTGTTGCCGGAGCCGCGCAATGTGCAGCAGATACACTGGGGCGGCGGCACCCCCACTTTCCTGCAGCCCGATGAAATCCGGCGCCTGATGGCAAGTATTCGTGAGCACTTCATCTTGCAGGCGGATGGCGAGTATTCAATCGAGGTCGATCCGCGCAAGGTCACGCCGGAAATTGTGGCATTGCTCGCAAGCGAGGGCTTTAACCGCATGAGCCTCGGGGTGCAGGATTTTGATCCCAATGTGCAACAGGCGGTCAATCGCATCCAGTCGGTCGAGGAAACGCGCGTGGTGCTGGATGCTGCGCGTCAATACGGCTTCAAATCGATCAGTGTTGACCTGATTTATGGTCTGCCGCACCAGAGCGTCGAGAGCTTCGGTAAGACGCTGGACACGGTGCTGGCCATGCAGCCGGATCGCCTGGCTCTGTATAACTACGCCCATTTGCCGACTCGTTTCATGCCGCAGCGACGCATCGAGGCGGCTGATCTGCCTTCGCCGGATGCAAAGTTGCAGATTCTGTCTCTGGCCATCGCCAAGCTGGCCGATGCGGGCTATGTATTCATCGGCATGGATCACTTTGCACGGCCGGATGACGAGTTGGCTGTCGCCCAGCGCCAAGGCCGCTTGCAGCGCAATTTTCAGGGTTATTCCACCCACGCCGAATGTGATCTGCTGGCCTTTGGCGTATCTTCAATCGGCAAGGCGGGTGGCGCTTTCAGTCAGAATCAGCGTGATCTGGAGGCGTATTACGCGGCCATCGATCAGGGCGCTTTTCCGCTCATGCGTGGCTGGACCTTGAGCGAAGACGATATCCTGCGAAACGCCATCATTCAGGCCTTGATGTGTGATTTTGCGCTGGATTTTACGGCTGTCGAGGCGAGGTTCCCTATTCGTTTTTCCGAGTATTTCGCCTCTGAACTGGATGCACTGCAGGGTTTGGAAGCGGCTGGCTTGCTTGAGTTGAGCGAGCAGGGACTGAGCGTTACCGAGGCGGGGCGCATGCTTGTGCGCATCATTGCGATGGTCTTTGATGCCTATTTGCACACGGATCAGCAGCAGCGTCGATACTCGCGGGTGATCTGAGTCTGTGAGCTGCTGATCCCGGCTTAGAATGCGGCTCCTCGTCTTGTGAAAGCTTCTCGTGCCTGAAACCGGATACTGGGCTGTTTTTCTGATTGGTCTGCTGGGCGGCGCCCACTGCATTGGCATGTGTGGCGGGATCGTTAGCGCCTTGTCGGGGCCGCAGCCTGGCACAGCTTCAGTCTGGTCACGACAGCTGGCCTACAACCTGGGCCGGATCAGCAGCTATACCTGCATTGGCGCGGCGGTGGGTGCATTGGGATCCGCCAGCTTGTTGTTCAACCGCTTCCTGCCGATACAACTAGCGTTGTATGTGCTGGCCAACCTGATGCTGATAGGCATGGGTTTTTATCTGATGGGTTTCACTCGTGTATTGGTGGGCGTCGAGCGCCTTGGGCAGGGCTTGTGGCGGCGTATCCAGCCACTGAGTCGTCATTTGTTGCCGGTGCGGGACTGGCGCGGGGCTCTACCGGTCGGGTTTTTGTGGGGCTTCTTGCCCTGCGGCCTGACTTACAGCGTTTTATCGCTTGCGCTGGTCAGCGGCTCTGCTTTGCGCGGCGGCGGGCTGATGCTGGCTTTCGGGGCGGGAACTTTACCGAATCTGCTGCTGGCGGGCATGCTGGCGATGCGCTACAGAAATGTCGTGCGCAGCCGTTCTTTCAGGCTTGTAGCGGGTTTGATCGTGTTGGCTTTTGGTGTTTATGGTCTGATTCGTGCGCCTGAGCTGGGTGGCCGCTTGTGGGCAGGCGTGGTGTGTGCGGTTTAGCAATTCAATCATGACGAAAGAACAAAATGAACATTTTGCTGGCCGTTGATGGTTCCGAATTTTCCACCCGGGCGGTGGATGCCTTGCTGGTTTTTGCGGCACGTTTGCGCGAGATGCCGCAGATCCATGTGCTCTATGTTCATTTGCCCATTCCAATAGGGTTTGCGACCAAGCATGTGGCGCGTGAGATTGTTGATGCCTATTACCATGAGGAAGGGCAGGCCGTGGTGCTGCCGGTCGCAGAACGCCTCAAGCAGGCCGGACTGGGTGTGCAGACGCATGTGCGCGTAGGTTCGCCAGGTGAGACGATTGCTCATGCCGCCAAGGATCTGGAATGTGATGCGGTGTGGATGGGGACTCATGGGCGCGGTTCGGTAACCCAGGCCTTGCTGGGCTCTGTGGCGGCGCGGGTGGTGGCGCTGGCGCACAAGCCGGTGACATTGGTGAAGTGATTTTGGGTCAGGCCGGCTATTTGGGCGGGTTCGTAGTTTCACCGATACCCAAAGCATGAAAAAAGACAGAGAATGGCTTCCGCCTGAGCCGTCGTCACAATAAAAACGGCCTCCACACCCAACCAACGAGGGCTTTTTCATGGGTTTCAACAACGTCTTGCCGGGCAATGTGCCCGATGACGTCAACGTCATCATCGAGATTCCTTCGCACGCAGACCCGATCAAGTACGAGATCGACAAGGATACCGGTGCGGTGTTTGTTGACCGCTTCATGGGCACTTCGATGTCCTATCCCTGCAACTACGGTTACGTGCCGCGTTCCATTTCGGGGGATGGTGATCCGGTGGATGTGCTGGTGATGGCGCCGTTTTCCTTGATCCCGGGCGTCGTGATTCGCTGCCGGCCGGTGGGTGTGCTGCGCATGACGGACGAGGCGGGTGAAGACGCCAAAGTGCTGGCTGTGCCGGTGCCGAAGATTACTTCCTTGTACGACAATATCCGTACTTATCAGGATCTGCCGTACCTGTTGCTGCGTCAGATCGAGCATTTCTTCCAGCACTACAAGGATCTGGAGCCGGGTAAGTGGGTCAAGGTGCAGGGTTGGGACGGCCCCGATGCAGCGCGCCAGGAAATTTATTCCGGCGTGGCGGCCTTCAACGCCAAGGCTGGCGCTTCGACGGACTGAGCTGGATTGAATCGGAAACAAAGAGCCCGCCTGGTGCAAACCGGCGGGCTCTTGTTTGTCAGGCGCGCGCCAGCTGTGCCAGGGCGGTAACCTGATCAAGGATAGGCTGCGGGGTCGGCGTCTGACCTGCCAGCATGCGCCGGATCAGATCGGTGTTTTCGGGGATCGTACAGGTCTCACCAGCGATTTCTTCGCCACCAAACTCAGCGGCAGAAAACAGTTCTGCCGCCACGCCATTCGAGAATCCCAGCAGACGCGGCCGCCGCTTTGGTGCGGCAAAGGCTTCGCCTTCCGTGCCGCGCATCAGCAGCGCGGTGGCTTTGTCGGCTTCGAGCAGGGCTTGCATGGAGTCGAGATAGGGCGGGTGGGTGACCGCCACCACGCGTACGCTGCGGCCGCGACAGGGATCGAGCAGCTTGGCCAAGGTATGGCCGCTGTTGCGTACGCCCAGCGTCAGGCGCAGGCCAAGCAGCCAGTCCAGGCCGCGCGCCAGCATGTCCAGGCGCAGGCAGGCGATCTGGCGATTTGCCAGTGTGCTGGAGGCATCCGGCAGGCTGCGTTCTGTCTGGATGTCCAGCGCAGCGAGCAGGTCAAACGGGCTGACGCGGGAGTCGAAATCGTGCCGCCCCTGAATCAGCACCGGCACCCCTTCACGCGCCAGTAGCAGCGCGACCAGCGGCATCAGGTTGGGTTGTTTGCGCGCGCCGTTATAGGTGGGAAGCAGCACGCAGCGCGGGCCGGGTGGCAGTTCTACTTGACGCGTGCGTTCATTCAGCGCGGCAAGGAAGCCCTGCAATTCATCCGGGCTCTCGCCTTTGATGCGCAGGGCAATCAGAATGGCGCCCAGTTCGATGTCCGGAACTCTTCCGTCCAGAATCAAACCGAACACTTCCTGTGCCTGTTCGCGTGACATGTCGCGAGCACCCTTGGTGCCGCGCCCGATTTCCTTGATGATTGAGGCGTAATTCATGCTGCGATTATCGCTTGTCGCCGCGTTTGAACCAAATTGCCCAAAAGGACTGAAGATGAATGTGTGTGCCGATGCGTAAAGTGACCAAGCGTTTCTTGCTGCTGGGTGTGTCAATCTCGCTGGCGGCCTGTGTCACCTGGCATAAGCCGGAGGTGAGTCTGGCGGACGTGCGGCTGACCGGCGGCAACATCCTGCAGCAGCGCATCAAGCTGCAATTGCGCGTGAAGAATCCGAACGCAATGGCGATCACCGTCGAGAGTGTCACATTTGATCTGCAGGTGGGCGAGAGCACGTTTGCCAGCGGGCAGGCGCCGGCCGCCGTCAGCATTCCCGCACGGGGTGAGGCGCTGGTCGAGCTGGATGCCAGGGCGCATTTGCTCGGTTTGCTCAATCGTTTGCAGGAACTCACCGCCGCCGATGGCAAACTGCACTACCGCATAAAAGGTGAAGCCCAAATCAGCGGCTATGGGCGCGCACCTTTTGATCAGCCCGGTGCGCTGGATCTCAGCAAGCTGCAGGGTTTGGGCGCGCGTTTTTGAGGATGCCTGCAGAGTCGCGTGGGACGGACTTCTGCAGGCATGCAGTCTGGAGAGTGGCTGTTTGTAAAGCGTTGCGGACAGGTTGCTTGTAGATCGCCGTTGGGGGCGGCTCTTCAGGCTAGGGCGCCAGCACGCCCATTTCGATTTCCTCGCTGCCTTGCCAAGGGCCGGTGTAAGCCGGGCTGCGGATTTCGTTGACCGAGCCGATCAGGCGCGAGAAGCCTTGCACCTCGATCGCGGTGCGGCGGGCCTCAAGTTTGATGCCGGCCAGATCGACGCGGGCTTTGTCGGCGCGGATGGCAATGTCGCCGTTGAACTCTCCGGCAGTGGCAATCAGTTCCGAGTTGACCACTTCCAGCGCCGTGCCCTTGGCGCGCACCTGCACGTTGAGCATCTGCACGATGGCGTCACGAATCACGATGCGCTCGGCGCTGACATTCTGCAATTTGACCGCAGTGCAGCCCTCGATGATGACTTCGCGGAAATGGCCGCTGTAGAGCCGATCTGTTTCCCCTCGGCAGTGCAGGTCGGTCAAGGCGCCGCTGGGCGCTTCTGGTCGAGCGGCGGTTACGGGCTGGTTGTTCAGCGCGCGTAGCAGTTGCGGGTAGAGCATCTGCGCGGTGGCTCGCTCCATCGGCGTGTGACCCACGCCTGGCATTGTCAGCAATTGCGACAGTGGCAGGCGCCGCGCCAGCGTCTGGCCGGTACGCAGCGGGGCAACAGTGTCGGCCTCGCCCCAGATGATCCAGGTGGGCGTTTGCAGTTTCGGAATGTCCGCGCTGAAGTCTTCCTCGACCAGCGCCATCGCCGCATTGGCGTTGCTGCGATTGGCCATCACCCCACCCCACAGGGTTTCGCTGGCACCGAGGAGGCGCGTCGGATCGGGAAAACTGGCGATTTTTTCGACGGCGGAGTTGCCGAAATCCTGAATGCGCGCGATTGTATTTTTCAGAAAACCGGGCATTTGCTCGACACCCAGCGGCACGCGCGCACTGTGCTTGACGAAGGCGGTGCGCTGCAGGATGCCTGCGGCATCGACAAGGATCAGCTTGTCGAGCTGCGCCGGATATTCGCTGGCAAAGCGCAGCGACACCGCACCGCCCAGCGAATGGCCGACGACGATGGCGCGTCCCTTGGCGTGGCGGGAGAGTACGCCATTCAGCACGCGGGCGTAGTTGCGCGGCGAATACTTGCCGTTCGGGCTGCTGGAGTAGCCAAAGCCCGGGAAGTCGAAGCTGATGACGTGGTAGCGCTGTGCCAGTTGCGGCATCACGCTGACCCAGTCGGTGAAACCGTTCTGGCCGAGGCCATGCACCAGAACCAGCGTTTGCGGGTTTTGCAGACCGGCCTGAACGACCAGCAGCTCGCCGCCGAAGACGGGTTCACGTTCGGTCTGCAGCAGCCAGTCGGCGGGCAGAGCCTGGCGCAGCGTATCCAGCGTCAGGAGTTTTTCCTTGCAGTAATCGCAGACGGACGGCGGGGCAACCGGCTCAGATTGGGATTGCGCGGATGTCAGGGGTGCGCAGAGCAGGGCTGCAGACAGGAGGATGCGACGCAGAGCTTGCATGGGAGGAGAATTTCGCGCGACACGGTAACGGGATGGTAGTGGATTCGCGTGTTGCCAGGCGCGCCGTGCATCTGCTTCAAGACCCGCACGTGGCAAGGATCTGCAGCACGCCTGCTCGCACAGATAGGCGCACAGGGGCTCTGCGGGCATGGGCTGGGCGGTCGCTATCTGGTCTAATAACGGGATGCCTTCTGTGCCCTTCCGCCGCCTCTCCGCGTACTACTTTTTTTACTTTGCCTTCATCGGTATCTTCATGCCGTATTTCGCTCTGTATCTGCAGAGCCGTGGCTTTGCCGCAGCGCAGATCGGCTTCTTGCTGGCGGTGATGCAGTGGATGCGTCTGCTCGCGCCGAATCTGTGGGGCTGGCTGGCGGATCGATTGGGGCGGCGCATGCCGGTGCTGCGCGTGGCGGCACTGATTTCCCTGCTGGGCTTCATGGGCATTGCGTGGTCGACGGGCTTCTGGGGAATTGCCGCTTCGCTGGCGGTGATGGGCTTTTTCTGGACGGCGCAGAGCCCGCTCGCCGAGGCCACCACTTTCAATCATCTGAATGGGCGGCCCGGCTACGGCGCGATCCGCGCCTGGGGTTCATTCGGGTTTGTGGTCACGGTGCTCGGCATGGGCTGGTGGCTGGAGCGCGCGAGCATTGACTGGGTCGTGTATGGCGGAGTGGCGATGCTGTTGGCGATTGTGATTTCGTCATTGTGGGTGCCGGAGGCGCCACACTGTGATGCCGAGCGCGTGAAGGGCGGGCTGTGGCCCATCGTGCGTCGACCAGAGGTCCTCGCATTGCTGGCCTCCTGCATGCTGATGACCTCGGCGCATGGTGCGCTGAATGTTTTCTACTCCATCCATCTGGTCGCCGCTGGCTACAGCAAGAGCGTTGTCGGGCTGTTGTGGACGCTCGGTGTGCTGGCGGAGATCCTCATCTTTATGTGGGCACCGCGCCTGATGCAGCGTTTCTCGATCAAGGCCTTGCTGCTCTTCGCTTTGGGCTGTGCGATTTTGCGTTTCCTGTTGATTGGCTGGTGCGTGGACGTGATTGTCGTCGTGCTACTGGCGCAATTGATGCACGGCATTACTTTCGGCGTGAATCACATCGCGGCCGTGTCGGCGATCAGCCACTGGTTCGGTGGTCAGCATCAGGCACAGGGGCAGGCTTTGTATGGCAGCATTTCCTTCGGGGCGGGCGGCATCATCGGCAGCCTGGCCAGCGGCTGGCTGTGGGATGGTGTGGGCGCAGGCTGGACCTATACCGCCAGTGCCGGTTTCGCCTTGATCGGTTTCGGTGTGTTATGGCTGAGCCGGAGCGCCTGGCCTGAAAATGGAGAAGAGCATCATGCGTAAGAATATTGGCCCCTGGTCCTGGGCCATCGTATTGGCCTGCGCCGCCGTGGTGGGATGTCAGACCGTGCAGACAACCCAGCCGGGCATGGTGGGCGTGTCACGCCCGCAACATGTTTCGCCGCTGATCAATAGCGCCCAGCTCAATCAGCAAGCCGCGTTGCAGTACCAGCAGCTGCTGGGCGAAGCGCAGAAAAAACAGGCCTTGAACAAGGATGCGGAAGATGTGGAGCGGGTACGCCGGATCGCCAATCGTCTGATTCCGCAGATCTCGGTTTTTCGCCCGGAAGCGGTGAACTGGAAGTGGGAAGTGAATGTGATCAGCTCGAAGGAGCTGAATGCCTGGTGCATGCCCGGCGGCAAGATCGCGGTTTATACCGGGCTGATCGAACAACTCCAGGCGACGGATGACGAGCTCGCCCAGGTGATGGGCCATGAGATCGCTCATGCCTTGCGCGAACATGCCTGGGAGCGCGCCTCCAAGTCAGTGAACGCCGGGCTGGGTTTGTCCATCGTCGGTCTGGTGCTGGGGGCAGACCAAGGCCAGATGGATCTGGCCGGGATGGTCTACAACGTGACGTTTGAGCTACCCAATTCTCGCGAACACGAAACCGAAGCAGATCGCATCGGTATCGAACTCGCCGCCCGCGCCGGCTACAACCCGCGTGCGGCGGTGTCGCTGTGGCAGAAGATGGGCAAGGCCAACGAGGGAGCGCCACCGAAATGGCTGTCGACCCACCCGGCCAGCGCAGACCGGCAACAGGATTTGCAGCACTACGGCGATATCGTGATGCCGCTGTACGAGCAGGCCAAGCGCGGCGGGCGAGCTAGCTTGTAGGATGTTTTGTGCGAGCATGCTGAAGAGCAGCCCCGGGCTTGATTCTTCAGTATGCCTGCCTGCAGAGGCAGGCGCAGGGCGGCTCTTCAGGCACGTACTGTCAGACGGGTAGATTCAGTGCGCGCAGGCTGCCGCGCAACATTTCGGGTCCGGTGAAGTGAATGGCATGCATGCCCAACTGGCGCGCCGTGGCAACGTTCGCGGCGCTGTCGTCGATGAACACGGCGCGCGTGGGTTCTACGCCATAGCGCTCGAGCAACAATTCATAGATGGCCGGATCCGGCTTGATCAGCCCTTCTTCACCCGAGACCACGACACCTTCGAATTCCTGCAGGAAACTGTACAGACGCTGCGCGCGTGGGAAGGTTTCGGTCGAGAAATTGGTCAGCGCGAGCAGACGAAAGCCGGCCGCTTTCAGTTCGTGCAGCAGCGCTACGGATTCATCGAAGGGCGCCGCGACCGACTCCTCCCAGCGCTCGAAATAGGCTTCGAGCAGATGGCGATGCTGCGGGTGTTTCGCGCCATGCGAAGCGATGCCAACGGCAAAAGGCTGGCCAGCATCATGCGCCGCGTTCCACGCATTGAAATCGACTTCCTGCAGGAAATGCTCGACTTGCGCCTCGTCTGCCAGCAGCTTGCGGAACAGCCAGCGCGGCTCCCAGGGAATCAGGACGTTACCGAGATCGAAGATGATGGTGTCTATCATTTTGGGGACTGGGGACTGGGGACTGGAATCGGGAACTCGGGACTGGGAACTGGGTACCCGGGGTGGGGGCGGGTTTGATTTTACCCAGTCCCCAGTTCCCAGTCCCGAGTTCCCAACGCCTAATTCCCGCCTTTTCCCCGTCGTTTAACGTTTTCGACATAAGCCAGCGCATCCATCGGCTGGCCGCTGCGTTGCGCTGCGAAAATCGTTTCGCCCAGCGCGTCGAGTACGTCGTGCAGGGCCGCGTGGCGATCGTCGCCGTGGCGGCGCAGGCAGGCGTCATAGGCTTCGCGGATGCCCGGCGGCTGATTGATCGAGAGCTGCTCATGAATCGCCAGATGCAGCGACAGATGCAGGAAAGGATTCACTTGCCCGTCTTCGGGACTGAAATCCTTGTCCACGGCTTCCGGATTTTCCAGCAAGGCCTGGTATTCCGGGTGCTGGAAGATCAATTCGGCGGCGATGTCTTCCATCGCGGTCAGGCTCTCTTTTGCCTGATGCTTGCGCCAGCTGTCGATGAAAAACAGACGGGCTTGATCGCGGGTGGGGTTGAACATGATTTTCAGGACTGAGTCGGGTGATCGGTTTTGTCAGTACTTTGACACAGGTCGCGAACGCTGCATTGCCCGCATTTCGGGCTGCGTGCGGTGCATATGTAGCGGCCGTGCAAGATCAGCCAGTGGTGGGCATCGACCAGATAGTCCTTGGGGATGCGGCGCATCAGCGCGTCTTCAACGGCGCGCACATCCTTGCCGGGGGCCAGACCCATGCGGTTACCCACGCGGAAAATGTGTGTATCCACGGCCATCACCGGCTCGCGCCACAGGGCGTTGAGCACGACGTTGGCGGTCTTGCGGCCCACGCCGGGCAGCGCTTCCAGCGCTTCACGCGAGCGTGGGACTTCGCCCGCATGGCGCTCCAGTAATTGACGGCTGAGCTGCGCCACGTTTTTGGCCTTGTTGCGGAACAGGCCGATGGTCTTGATGTAGTCACTGATGCCGGCTTCGCCCAGCGTAGCCATCGCTTCGGGCGTTGGGGCGGCCGGGAAGAGGCTGCGCGTGGCCAGATTCACGCCCTTGTCGGTGGCCTGCGCCGACAGCACCACGGCCACCAGCAGCTGGAAGGGTGTGGCGTATTCCAGCTCGGTGACCGGGGCTGGATTGGCCGCTTGCCAGCGCCGGAAGGCTTCGCGGACTTCCGCTTTCGTCATCAGGCGTGGCATGTTAGCAGTCACTGTTTAGATCAAATCAGCGGATTTTCTTTTTGAGAATTTTCTCGCCTACCTTGGCATAGTTCTCCATGGGAGCGCCTTTTGGAAACGTTTCGTCGCTTTCCGGTAACTCACCTTGAATTGTGTCAACTTCCTCGTAGTGCTCCAAATCAATTTGGATTGCACTGCTTGAGTCATATCCTTTGCTTGGATAGCAGTAGGTTACGTTGTCCTTCTTTCTTGATACGCGCTGGGCCTTTGTCAACATGGTGAGCTTCCTTTCTAGCAAGAATGGGCGTCGATATGTTCCTGCTGCGTCAGTGCGCAGCCGGCGCGCAGCCCGCGGCTTCAACGGGCTTTGCCGTAGCCTTGCGCGCCTCAAACCAGTTACGTGCGGCGATCAGGCAGGCCAGGGCGATGAAGGCACCCGGCGGTAGGATGGCGAACAGGAAGCCGGGGTAGTTGGCCGGCAGGATCTGGATGGCATGCGCGCTGGGGAAGAGCATTTCGATGCCTGAGAACAGGGTGCCGCTGCCGATGATTTCGCGTACGCCGCCGAGGATGGTCAGCACCAGCACCAGACCGACGCCCATGCCGATGCCGTCGACGGCCGAGGCCAGAGGCGGGTTCTTGGCTGCGTAAGCCTCTACACGAGCCAGTACGATGCAGTTGGTGACGATCAGCGGCACGAAGATGCCCAGCACCAGATACAGCTCGTGCAGATACGCATTGAAAGCCAGGTCAAGGACGGTGACCAGCGCGGCGATGATCAGGATGAACACCGGGATGCGGATCTCGTACGGAATCAGGTTGCGCAGCGCCGACACCACCGCATTCGACATGGCCATCACCACAATAGTGGCGATGCCCAGGCTGACGCCGTTCACCAGATTGGTCGATACGGCCAGGATCGGGCACAGGCCCAGCAATTGCGCCAGACCGGTGTTCTGTCGCCAGACACCGTTCCAGAAAATGTCCTTCAGGTCATGCGTTGCCATGAGCAGACTCCTTACTGATACAGCGCGTCGCGCTGGGTGCTGGCATATTGCACAGCGCGGGCTACGGCATTGGTTACTGCGCGCGGTGAAATCGTGGCGCCGGTGCGATAGTTGAATTCACCGCCATCCTTCTTCACTTTCCAGCGCTCCAGCGGCAGGGTGGCGAGCGTCTTGCCGACGAATTGCTCAACCCACGGACTGGCCTTGTTCTTGTCCTTCTTCGGATCAATGTAGTCGCCCAGGCCCGGGGTTTCGTGGTGATCGGTGACGCGTACGCCACCCACGCGGCCATCTGCCCCGACCGCAATCACCAGCTTGATCGCGCCAGCATAGCCATCGGGGGCGATGGCTTCGAAGACCAGCGCCACGGGCTGGCCATTCTTGCGCGCACGCCAGATGCGGCCGCCCTTGGGCAGACCCAGTTCGGGCGTCGCGCCGAGAGTGCGCACGTCGTTCAGCAAGGTGTTGTCGTAGCTGGCCGGCGGCAGCACTTCGTTGATCAGACGCAGCTGTTCAGCAGCCGCGCTGCGCGCAATCGGTTCGCGCGTGGCTTCATAGGTGCCGGCCATCAGGCCGGTGAACACCAGGGTGAAGGCGAGCATCACGGCCGCCGTGCTGGCCGACAGACCCAGCACGGATTCTTGCTTGGCGCTTGCGGCTTCGGGCGCGGAGCTGTTCGGGTTGTCTTCTTGCATCATGCGTCCTTGCGCGGGCTCTTGTGACCGAAGACCGGCGGCTGGGTCTTCATGTCGATCAAAGGCACCAGAATGTTCATCAGCAGCGTGGCAAAGGCGACGCCATCCGGGTAAGCGCCGAAGACGCGGATCAGATAGACGATCAGTCCGGCACCGGCCGCAAAGATCAGCTTGCCGCGAGGCGTGGTGGCGGCCGATACCGGGTCAGTCAGGATAAAGAAAGCGCCAAGCATTGAGCCGCCTGCGGCCAGGTGCAGTAATGGCGAGGCGTAATGCGTGCTGTCGCCCAGCCAGAAGGCACCGGCAATCACGCCCAGCCCGGCAATGAAGCCCACCGGGATGTGCCAGGTGATGATTTTCTGCTGGATCAGCCACAGGCCGCCGATCAGGTAGGCCAGCGCAATCCATTCCCAGCCACGTCCGGCGACGCTGCCGAAGGTGGCCGGGTCAGCGCTGACGCTGGCGACCGAACTGCCCGCTGCGCGCAGACCCGTGCGCAGCGCGTCCAGCGGCGTGGCGCTGGTGATGGCGTCCAGCGCCATGGCCGGGCCATTCGGAAATACCTGAGCGTGCTCGGCCAGTGCCGCAGCCTGCATCCGCATGTCGCCAGGCCACTGCGTCATGAGCGATGGGAAGGCCACGATCATCACGCAGTACGCCACCATCGCCGGGTTGAAGGGGTTCTGGCCGAGGCCTCCGTACAGATGCTTGGCCACGACAATGGCAAAGGCCGTGGCGGTGACGATCACCCACCAGGGCGCCATGGGCGGAAAGGCTAGGGCGATCAACCAAGCCGTCACAATCGCCGATAGATCGGTCAGGAAAAGCGGCTGCGGCTTGCCGCGCAGCTTCAGCATCAGCGCTTCGCTGGCCAGTGCCGTGACTGTCGCCAGTGCCAACTGGATCAGGATGGTCGGGCCGAACTGCCACACATACACGGCAATCGCCGGTACGAGGGCCGCCAGCACCTTGAGCATCACGCGGGTGACGCTGGCCTGGGCGCGAACGTAGGGGGAATTGTTGATCATGGTGTCAGTGAGCTTTCAGACTGGCGCGGATCATGTCTAGCACGTCCAGATTGCGGATGGATTCATCAAGCGAGAGCAGTGGCGCGCGGTTCTGCAGGATGGCGGCGGCGAAGTCGCGCACCTGCGAGGCGTAGCGGTCGGTAGCGACGACCGGAATGCTGCGCGTGCCCTGGGCGGTGACGAGGGTGAGTTCACCGGCATCGCCGAGGAAGGGATCGGGCATCAGCAGACGGCCTTGCGTGCCGACGATCTCGGCGCCCATCTGGCCGAAGGCATTGAAGCCGCAGTGCAGCGTGGCGAGCAGGCCGGATTCGTAGCGCAGGAGCGTCGAGACGTTCACATCCACGCCATTGTCGAATTCGCCTTCGGCATGCACGGCGACCGGAAGTGCGTCGCCAGCAATCAGGCCCAGCAGGTTGAGCGGATACACACCGACGTCATACAGCGCGCCGCCGCCCAGTTCCGGCTGCATCTTGATCGTGCTGGCACGGTCGAGCAGGAAGCGGAAGCTGGCATTCACATGCCGGATCTTGCCCAGTACGCCGGATTCCAGCACCGTGCGCAACTGAGTTGTGCGGTCGGTGTAGCGATACATGAAGGCTTCCATCAGCAGGCGTTCGTTGCTGCGCGCGGCCGCGGTCATTTCACGCGCCTCGGCGGCATTCAGGGCCAGCGGCTTTTCGCACAACACGTGCTTGCCGGCGTCCAGCGCGGCAATCGCCCATTGGCGATGCAGCGAATTGGGCAGCGGGATATAGACCGCCTGCACGGCCGGATCGTTGAGGACGTCGGTGTAACTGGCGTAGCCGACGGCGCCCGGCACCTGGGCACAGGCTTCGGCGAGTTTGGCCGCGTCGCGCGAGGCGATGGCGTGGACGCGGCTGTTACCGGCGGCGGCGATGGCCGGAATGGCCTGCATGCGGGCGATCCGGGCGTAGCCGAGGATGCCCCAGTTGACGAGGCTGCTCATGGTGCGGTGTCCTTCGGTTCTGTGGCAGTTTCGGCGGCGGCTTTCTTGGCCTTGGCGCGTTCCAGTGCGGCGTCGATCAGGGCTTTCTTTTCTTCTTCACTCAGGACTTTTTTGGCTGGCTTTTCGGCTGCCGGCGCAGCATCTTCACCCGCCACCGCTTCGGCTTTTTTGGCTTTGGCGCGGGCGATGGCGGCGTCGATCAGGGCCTGTTTGCCTGCTGCATCGAGCTCCTGCTTTACCGGTGTAGCGCCTAGTGCCGCCTCAACGCTCCCAGAAGGGCTGGAGGAGAGGGCATTCGCAGCGGCTTCCGCTTTCTTGGCCTTGGCGCGAGCCATGGCCGCTTCGATCAAGGCCTTCTTGCCTTCGTCGGTTGCAGAGCCGCTCGCAGCGGGCGTCTCCAATGACATGTCTGTAGAGGCACGCGCAGCGCTGCTCTCCGGGCTGGTGGCTGCGGAAGCGGCTCTGGATGCGGCTGTGCGGGCAGCGAGCTTTTCAGCCTTTTCGCGCTTCTCGCGTTCAGCGCGTTCGTTGCGGGCTTCGAAACGCACACGCGCTTCGTCGGAGGCTTCCTTTTGTCGTTCGCGCGCCCAGATCTCGGTCTTGGAGAAACGGTAGTAATCGACCAGCGGGATATGTGAGGGGCACACATAGCTGCAGCAGCCGCATTCGATGCAGTCGAACAGGTTGTATTCCTGCACCTTGCCGAAATTCTTGGAACGGCTGTGCCAGTACATTTCGAAAGGTTGCAGGTCGGCGGGGCAGGCGCGGGCGCACTCGCCGCAGCGGATGCAGGGCATTTCGGGCGGGGGCGGGGCGAACAGGCGCGGGCTGGCGGCGATGATGCAGTTGGTGGCCTTGACCACCGGCACATCGAAAGCCGGCATGCGGAAGCCCATCATCGGACCGCCCATGATGAAGGCGTTGGTGTCGTCCTTCCAGCCGGCCTGCTTGACGATGAAATCCATCGGCGTGCCGAACAGCACTTCGTAGTTGCGCGGATGTTCGACGTTGCCGGCAATCGTCAGGATGCGCGAGATCAGCGGACGACCGAGTTCGATGGCCTCGAAAATCGCATAGGCGGTGCCGACGTTGAAGCACTGCACGCCGTAGTCGGTGGAGCGTTCGCCATGCGGCACTTCGATGCCGGTCAGCACGCGGATCAGCTGCTTGGCGCCGCCTGCGGGGTAGCGGGTCGGCACGGCAATGGTCTGCAGTGTGGCGTCGCCCGTTGCGGTGCAGGCGGCCGTCATGGCCGCGATGGCTTCGGGCTTGTTGTCTTCGATGCCGATCAGCACTTCCTGCGCGCCGAGCAACTCGCGCATGATCTTGACGCCGGCCAGCACCTTGTCGGCACGCTCGCGCATCAAAAGATCGTCGCAGGTAATGAAGGGCTCGCACTCGGCGCCATTGATGATCAGTGACTTCATCGGCGTCGTGCGGCCCGCGCGCAGCTTGATGTGGCTGGGGAAAACGGCGCCCCCCAGACCGACCACGCCTGCATTGCGCAGATGGTCGCGCACGGCGTCGGCACTGGCCTTGCGCCAGTCCAGTGGCGTGGTTTCGGTCCATTCCTCTTTGCCATCGGGCTCGATCACCACGCTGAGCATCGACAGGCCGGATGTGTGCGCCATCAGGCGTGGCTCCACCGACAGCACGGTGCCGGACGTTGGTGCATGCACGGCGGCCGAGAAATTGCCGTCGGCGCCACCGATGCGCTGGCCCTTGAGCACGCGCTCGCCGGCTTCCACCAGAGGTTGCGGAATGCCGCCCACGCTCTGATGCAGCGGCACCACGAACTGTGCGGGCAGGGGCAGCTGATCCAGCGTCACGATCGGATCGCGCGAGGAGTCGGTCTTGTTGGTGGCCGGTTTCACGCCGCCATTGAAACTGAAGAGTTTGCGCAGCGCGTTCATGCGGAGGCCCTCTCAGCAACGGGTTTGAGCAGAAAGGTCGGGTAACGCCATTTCCAGGTATCCACGGTTTCTTCTACTACTTGCATCGTGATGCAGTCCACGGGACAGGGCGCGATGCACAGCTCGCAGCCGGTGCACAGCGGGGCGATGATGGTATGCATCTGCTTGGCCGCGCCGGAGATAGCGTCGACCGGGCAAGCTTGCAGACACAGGGTGCAGCCGATGCAGGTCTGCTCGTCGATGAAGGCCACGGCCTTGGGTTTCTCAACGCCATTTTCGGCGTTCAGCGGCTTGTAGTCACGCCCCAGCAGATCGGCCAGTTTGTGGATGCCGTCATCGCCGCCGGGGGGGCAGCAGTTGATGTCCGCCTCGCCATTGGCAATCGCGGTGGCATAGGGTTTGCAGCCCGGGAAGCCACACTGGCCGCATTGTGTCTGCGGCAGGATGGCGTCGATCTTGTCGACCAGCGGATCGCCCTCGACCTTGAATTTGAGCGAGGCGAAGCCGAGTGCGGCACCAATGACGATGGCGAGACCCGCCATTACGAGGAGAGCTGACAACATCAGAACTTGTCCAGTCCGGCAAAACCCATGAAAGCCAGGCTCATCAGCCCGGCGGTGACCAACGCAATCGCCGTGCCTTTGAATGGCGCTGGCACCTCGGCCCCCTCCAGACGTTCGCGGATGCCGGCAAACAGCACCAGCGCCAGCGAGAAGCCGGTGGCGCTGCCGGCACCGAAGAGCAGGGCCTCCATGAAATTGTGCTGATAATTGACCGACAGCAGCGGAATGCCCAGCACCGCGCAGTTGGTGGTGATCAGCGGCAGGTAGATGCCCAGCACCTGATGCAGCACGGGGCTGGTCTTCTGGATCACCAGTTCGGTCAGCTGCACGATGGCGGCAATCACCACGATGAAAGACAAAGTGCGCAGATAGGCGACATCGAAGGGAATGAGCAGCCAGTGCTCGATCAGGTAACTGCTGCCGCAGGCCAGGGTGAGCACGAAAGTGGTGGCGGCGCCCATGCCGATGGCCGTTTCCAGTTTCTTGGAAACGCCGAGAAACGGACACAGGCCGAGGATGCGTACGAAGACGACGTTATTGACCAGAACGGCGCCGATGATCAGAAAAATGTAGTGAGCCATGAATTTTTGCCCGAAGTTTGGACACGATTATCCCCGTCCGCAGTGTGAAACCAAAGCGCAGGGGTGTTATAGGTGTATGCAGATGCGGCATAAGACCGCCGCAAGTGCTGAGTTCTGAGGATTGAGTGCTGAGTAAAAACGTCCGCTAGCGCTCGTGAGGCAGACCTTTCGTAGGTCGGGCTCTAGCCCGACGCGGGTGTGGCAATGAGGATGTCGGGCTAAAGCCCGACCTACAGCGGTGCTCGGAGAGGCTCATCCAATAAGCCTCTTCAACACCCTTGCCAGAAGACGCATGCTGGGCGCGGCTCTACAGGCATGCCCATTCAGCACTCAATCCTCAGAACTCAGCACTCCGCCGCTGGCGGATTAAGCGACCGTTTCCGGCGCATCGCGTTCAAACACGCGCGTGGCTTTGACGCAGTCGCTGATCAGCTGAGGGCCACGATAGATGAAGCCGGTGTAGAGCTGGATCAGCGTCGCGCCGGCCTGGAGCTTTTCCAGCGCGTGCTCGCCCTGGGTGATGCCGCCGACGCCGATGATGGGCACTTCGCCGCCGAGTTTGACGGCCAGCGAGCGGACGACTTCGGTAGAGCGCTCGCGCACGGGCTCGCCGGACAGGCCGCCCGCTTCGTTGCAATGGACTTGGCCCATCACGGCATCGCGCGAGAGCGTGGTGTTGGTGGCGATCACGCCGTCGATGCGGTGACGGCGCAGGGCGTCGGCGATGTTGGTGAGCTGAGCTTCATCCACGTCCGGCGCGATTTTCAGGGCGATCGGCACGTAGCGGCCATGGGCCTGGGCGAGTTCGGTCTGGCGCTGTTTGAGGCGGCCGAGCAGGCTGTCGAGTTCTGATTCGCCCTGCAGCTGGCGCAGATTCTTGGTGTTCGGCGAGGAAATATTGGCTGCCACGTAGCTGGCGTGGCCATAAACCTTGTCCAGACAGCTGATGTAATCGTCGGCCGCCTGATCAATCGGCGTGTCGAAATTCTTGCCGATGGAGATGCCGAGGATGCCCTTGAAGCGGCTGGCCCGAACGTTGGCGACGAGGTTGTCGACGCCGTCGTTGTTGAAGCCCATGCGGTTGATGATCGCGGTCTTGGCCGGGATGCGGAACATGCGCGGCTTCGGATTGCCGGGCTGAGCACGCGGGGTGACGGTGCCGATTTCGATGTGGCCAAAGCCGAAGGAGGCCAGCGCATCGATGGCTTCGCCGTTCTTGTCGAGACCGGCGGCCAGGCCGACGCGGTTCGGAAAGCGCAGGCCCATCACTTCGACGGTCTCCCCTTCCTGCATGCTCACTGATGGCATCCAGCCGCCGAAATTGCGCATGCCCCACAGGCTGAGGTCATGGGCACATTCGGGGTCGAGCGAGAACAGAACGGGACGGGCGAGTGAGTAGAGCATCTTTATTCCTGTGGTGAACGGGCGGCTGCGACTGGCTTGGTGGCGGCCGGTGGAGCGGTATTGAGGACGCAATATACCGGCTCCAGATGGGTCGTGGTTTGTGTGCCATGAACTTCTGCGGCAATCCGGGCTTCGATTTCGTCGAGCAGGGTGTGAGCGATCTCGACGCTCCAGTCGCCGGGAACGAGGATGTCGACGTGGGCGAAACGCTGGGTGCCGGAGCGGCGGGTGAGCAGGTGACGGTAGTGCACGTTGCGTTCGGCATAGTTGCGCAGGATCTGTTTGATCTGCAGGATTTCGTCGGCATCCATAGCGTGATCCATCAGCCCGCCGACGGCGCCGCTCATCAGTTTCCAGCCTTCTGACAGGATGTGCAGGGCTACCAGAATGGCGATCACCGCATCCAGCCACAGCCAGCCGGTGAGCATCACGCCGATCAGCCCGCCGACCACGCCGACCGACGTCCATACATCGGTCATCAGGTGGGCTGAGTCAGCCTCCAGCACCACCGAATGCAGGCGTTTGCCGGCCCGGCGCAGGGTGATTGCCGTGGCGAAGTTGATGGCGGTGCTGGCGGCCGAGAACCACAGGCCTATGCCCAGTGATTCGAGTGGCTGGGGTGCAAACAGGCGCGGAATGGCGGCCCACAGGATGGCGCCGGCAGCGACGAAAATCAGGCTGCCTTCAAAGCCGCTGGAGAAATACTCGGCCTTGTTGTGGCCCCAGGGGTGATCAGCATCGGGCGGCTCGGCGGCGATCTTGAGCATCACCAGCGCAAAGATCGCTCCGGCCAGATTGACGAAGGATTCCATCGCATCCGAAAGCAGGCTGACCGAGCCGGACAGCCACCAGGCGATGAACTTCAGGATGATCGTGGCCAGCGCTGCGACAACCGACAAGCGGATGTAGGTGATCGCGTCGGAAGTGGTGTTGGCCGCCATGTTTAGACGTTGCGGCTGGCGCGATCTTGTTCGATGCGCAGGATGTAGCGCTGGATGGCGTGGGCCATTGGTGCGCTCAGATCCTGAAACTGGCAGCCGGCGCGCAGCATGTCCTGGCCGTTGCGCTGGGTCATGCGAAACAGGCTGCGCACGTGCACGGTGGCGGTGATGGCGCCGAATTCGGGCAACACCAGCTGGCAGTTACGAAAGCTCATGTCCGGCTGCAGCAGGGTGTCATCAGGCGGAGCCAGCACCGCGATGCCTCCGCCCGAAATGTCAATGACGCGGGCCGTGATGCGACGATCATTCGCTAAGGGGATCTGGCAGCTGAGGGTGTCGGCAGCCGGCGCCGAGAGGCGGTAATACTCGCGCCGCTGCAGGCGCAGCAGCACATCGGGCAGGGGCGCACGCAGGGCCGGGAAGCCTTCGTGAGTGACGCGTTCCAGGCGCTCCAGCGGGAACTGGACTTTGACCTTGTCGATTTGTGTCACGCACAGCAACTTGCCGCAGGCCATGGCATTGGCGATGATGGTTTCTTCGCGCCCCAGATCGACAAGCAGACTTTTGTTGTCGGCGGCGACTTCAATGACGGTGGTCAGCAGGAATTCGTTGCGTTCGCCAAAATGGGCGGTGACCATCGAACGCCGGGCGGCCAGCTGGCGTAGCACGAAGGCGATTTCGCGTGGCTCGCGCAGCAGGTATTGCGAATAATCGTCGGCTTGCAGAAGCTCGAACTTGGGCTCGGGTGTGGTCGCTTTTGTCATTCTGGAGGCTCTAAGAAGCAGTCCATGATCTTACTGCGAGGCCGTGATCGGGGCTCATGCGCTGCTCGGAATCCTCGTGTATCAACATACACTCCGGTTCCTGCGCTGCTCTTCACCCCGCTGACGGCCTCTCGCAACAGATCGTGAACAGCTTCTGAAATATCAGGTACCGCCGGCTATTTATTCCAATTCCAGATAGAGACGCGACGACGAGCCCGCAGACAGTGCTGTAGCACGGCAAGGCGAAGTCAACAAAGTATCGTTTCTATCTGGAGTTGGAATTACAGTGCGGCAGCTTGCTCGACTATATCACCGGGCAGCTCGGGTGGGGGCGCCTGCTGGCCTTGCTCCAGCTTGTAGAGCCAGGCCAGCAGCTCGGCAATCGCGATGTAAAGCTGTGGCGGAATGTTCTGATCCAGATCTACCTGCATCAGCAGTGCGACCAGTTCGCGTGATTCGTGCACATACACGCCTGCGGCGCGCGCCCGGTCGATGATTTCCTGGGCGATCAGGCCATTGCCCTTGGCGACAACGCGCGGCGCGCCATCGCCGTCCTGATAGGCGAGGGCCACCGCGCTGGCGCGGCGTTCCGGTTGCTCCTGACGTGCTTCAGGCGCTTGCATGTTCGCTCACCTGCAACTGGATGATGGGCACGCCCGCCGCCTCCAGCGATGACTGCAACTGCGCCTGTGCCACCCGCATGCGCTGGGCGGATACGCCGTTGTCAGTGTCAATCTGCACGCTCAGCCCCTGCGGGCCGAAAACCAGCTGGGCTTGAACGTCCCCGAGGCGCGGCAGTTGCAGGCGCAGGGTGCTGCGCCAGATCTGCGGCAGCTCTTCATCGCCGCTGGTGCGTTGATGATCGGGGTCGCTCACGTCCCATTGCATCTGCATGCCGGGCCAGACCTGCCCCTGCCAGGTCATCTGGTGGCTGGCGAGGGCTTCGAGCTGCTGTTGCACTATCGGCATCAGTGGTTCCGCCACGGCTTTGGCTGCGCTGCTTTTGCCCGCTTGCTCGGCAAAGGCTTCCAGATGAACCGCGCGAGCCTGGGCTGGCTCGGCCGCGTCGTCCGCGCTGCTGGCTGGTGTCAGCATCACCTTGGCGGCTTCACTCTCAACCGATAGCTTGGAGAGTGGCTTGCCGTTTGCATCTAGCGGCGCCCTGCCTGAAGACTCAAGCGCGGTGCGGCTTGACAGAGGGGGGGCGGCTGGATCGGGCAGGGGCGGCTGTTGCGCTTGAGGCTCCTGCTGCAGGGTGGCGAGCGGCAGTTTGCCCTCGACCCACTGGCGCAGGTGTGATTCGTAGAACAGACCGCTACTGCTGACCGCCTGTTTGAGCAGGGGAACCAGTTCGGCGGCGGTTTGCGGTGGTGCAGGCAGTAGCGTTGCGCCCTTGGCGAGTGGCACCGGCTCGGGCTCGCCAAAGCGTCCAGTCAGCAACTGGCTGATCAACTGACCGGTCTGACTGAGCACGGGCTTGGGCACCTCGCCGGCATTCATGGCGGGCAAGGGCAGCGTATTGGTCTGGCGGGCGTGGATGGTGCTGCCGCGCTGCTCGGTGACGATCAGTTCCAGCACATCGCCGCTTTTGGCGGAGTCCGGCAAGGCCAGGGTCATCGTCTTGCCTTCAACCACGGCGCGAAAACTGCCGTCTGGCAAGGGGTTCTGGATTTGCGCGGTGAAGCGCGAACCGGTTTCGAAACGCGGCAGATCGGACGAGATCGCGTGCGCCACCGACATAGGTTGCACGCTTGCATCGATCAGGCTGCGCAGGCGGACGGCAAGGTCTGAGGGGATCATGACCTGTCGTCCGGTGAAATGTCGTTAACGGCCTGCGCCGTAAGCCTGTTGCACGGAGCGTTGTCGCGCGTTGCCGGCCAGCAGGGTTTTGACGCTCTCCATCCAGGGCTGGGTATGGCTGCGGATTTCGCGGTCATCGGCCAGAATCTGGTGAATCAGTGTGGCCTTGCGTTGACGCGTAGCCTCATCCAGCGAGGCTTGCAGGGCAGGCGGATCGTCCTGCTGCAGCCGCTCGCGCAATGCCGTGACTTCGCTCTCCAGCGCGCATAACAGATCCCAGTCATTGGCCTCCGCTGCGGCAACCATGCGGCGCGACAGCTGAAGGATCGATTCATACAGGGTGACAGGCGTGTTCATCATGCCTCCTGTGCAGTGGTTTCGGCGCGTGTCGCGTCGCTGATCTGGGCCCAGGCTTCGCGCAGGTCGCGCAGCAGGCCAGAAACTTCAATGAGTGGGGCTGTGTTGCTTTGCGCATTGGCCAGCGCCAGACGCATGCCCATGTAGTCATAGAGTGCGTGTAATCGTTCGGTCAGTTCCCCCCCCGACGCATCTAGGCTGGCCTGAAGGCCCATGGTGATGATTTCGACAGCCTTGCTGATGTGACGGATCTTTGCAGGGTTGTCTTTGCTCTCAATGGCAGCGGCAGCGGAATTAACCGCTAGCAACGCGCCGTCAAAAAGCATCAAGATCAACTGATGTGGATCAGCAGATGACACGTTCGTCTCGATGCCAACCCTGGCGTAAGTGGCTGCTGAGTTGCGTGCAAACATGATTGATCGTCTCCTTGATACTTGGAATGGTTGCTTAGTTTGAGTAATTGCTCAGGTTGGACAGCGCAGACAACTGTTGCGTGAGAAAGCTGCTGGTGCCATTCATGTTCGCGATGGTTGTGTCGAGAGAGGTAAATTGCGCGCGGTACCGTTTTTCTATGCCGACCAAGCGGTCGTTGAGCGTGTCAATGCGTTTATCCAGCGTCTTGATGGTGGCATTTATGCCATCGGTGCGAGCGGTGAGCATCCCGCCAGAGGCCAGCATCGAGGCAACGCGAGTGGCTATCTGGCTCGCCACGCCGTTGGAACTGCTACTGGCGTCCTTGACGAACAGTCCAGCGACATCCTGAGTGGGTTTGGCCAGAGCGGCCTGGAACTTCGCACTATCAAGGGCCAGGCTGCCATCTTTTTGAAAAGCAATGCCGGCATCTGACATGCGAGCCATTGATCCGCTGCCTACCACGCTCGTCAGGATGCTTTTAAGCTGGCTCTGAATGTTGCGGACCGTGCTGTCGCCATTGAGCGTGCCAGCGGTCTTGCTGTTCGGATCGTAGGCAGTTTGAACCTTGATCACGGAATTCAGCGAGTTATAGGCACTGATAAATGCTGCGACCTTTGTCTGCACGCCAGCGGTGTCGTTGGAAACGGTCAGGGTGGTGGCATTTGCAACGTTGGTCTTGCTCAGATTCAGGGTCACGCCCTGAATGGCATCAGTAATCGTATTACTGTATTTGGTGACGCTCATGCCATCGATTGTCAGCTGAGCATTGGTTGCTGTGTTGACCGTGCTCAGCCCTGTGCCGGTGTTCGTGGCAGGGTTATAGCTGAAGTCTGTGAGGCCTGAGAGTTTGAAAGTGCTGGCGGTTCCGGTGCTGTCCGACGTCAGGACCATGCGATACGGTGAACTGCCTCCATCATTGACCAGGCTGGCACTTACCCCGCTTTTGGATGCGTTGATGGCATCGCGCAATCCGCTCAGGGTGTTGTTGCTTGAGTCGATGGTGATGGTTTTGGTCTTGCTGCCGTCGCCAGAGAAAACGCCCGCTGTGGTTGTGCCAATCTCGAGTGTCAGTGTCGCGGGCAAGGTACTGCCGGTGACAGCCGAGCTCATTGATGCATAACCTGCCGACTTGATTTTTTGCGCGGAGGCAAGCTGGCCGACTTCAATCGAATAATTGCCTGCGACGGCTGTGCCGTTGATCGCCACGCTGGCTACGCTGGAGTCAGCAATGCTGCTTTTGTAGGTTGCGAATTCGCTGCGCGTATCCAGCGCCTGAGCGGCTACCTGCAGACTGGAAAGTGCGCTTTTGATCTGCCCCCATGAGGACAGCTTGGTGGTCTCTTTGCTTTCCTTCGTCTGGAGGAGGGTGACTGGTCGTTGCTCGGCCGACATCAGGCTGGAGATCAGACCCTCGATATCCATACCCGAACCCAAGCCTGCAGAAGTTATGGCTGCCATGATGTTCCTCGCATTCCGTCCTCAGGACGGCATTTCCTTGTCACGCCTTCTGCTTGAGCATCAGGCCGGTGAACTTGTCCAGCGCTTTGGCGATGGCCAGCAATTCCTCGCTGGGAAACTGGCGAATCACCTCGTTGGTTGTGGCGTCCACTACCTTCACAACGCTGCGACCAGTTTCCTCGTCAAGCGAGAATTGCAGGTTTCGTGCCACAGGAGGCAATGCCTCGCGCATCTGTTCCATGGCTTGATCGATTTGCTGGCGGCTGGGAGGCTGCACGGCAGGATCAGGCATCCGCGCAAGATCTGCCGCAGAGGCTGCAGGGTTTGCGTCGGACAACTCGTTGCTGCGAGTCGGGCGTGCCACGGGGGAGGCTGCGGCAGGTTTTGCCGTTGGGGCGGCAGGAAGTGATGCTGAGAGGGAAGGAATTGCCATGATGCTAACCTCCTGTCGTGGCAGGTATTCTCATTTGGTTAAGTGCCTGAGTCCGGCGGCATGCAGGGGGGCTCGAATTCCGTTTCCGGTATTTGTTGCAAGCTTGTTTGCACGCCTGTTCATGGCAGTCTTATCCAATTGATGAATGCGTTTCTCTTGTTACAGGTTGAGCCCGGCAGATCTTCATCTGCACTCCGGATTTCTTCCTGCTGAAGGAATTAACGGAGCCTTCGGTAACTTCCACAGGGTTACCTGAGCTTCTAGGGTGAGATCTCACGTTTCTTTGGGGACGAGCCGGCCAGGATGCGTCGAGTGACGGAGCCTGCAATGACGGTTTTGAATGGCGGCGGTCTGTACAGCCGCGTGTGGATTGGATTTCCGGCATGGTGGCTTGTAGACCATTGCCAATCCTTGTTCTTCAGCTTGCAGGCTTCAAGAGTGCCATTTGATGCGCATCTCCAGTGGATAAAAAAACGGGAGCCGCAGCCCCCGTTTGTCCGAAGCAGGATATTTTTAACCCTGCAGCAGTTGCAAGACCTGCTGTGGCAGTGCGTTGGCCTGGGCCAGCATCGCCGTGCCCGCCTGTTGCAGGATCTGGGTACGACTCAAATTGGCGGTTTCAGCCGCGAAATCTGCATCCAGGATTCGGCCGCGAGATGATGATAGGTTTTCCGTGGCAGTCTGCAGGTTCGTGATGGTTGAAGTGAAACGGTTCTGGATGGCGCCCATTTCGGCCCGTGAGGAATTTACCTCTGTGAGGGCCTTATCCACGATTTCCAGGGCGCGCTGGCTGCCGATGAAGGTCGTAATATCCACATCCTCGACATGAACTGCAGTCTGGGAGGCTGCGGTACCTGCCGCAATGCCTGTCAGTGCGGCTGTGACACCAGTGCCGGCCGTTTGCGTGCCGGCGGTGAAAGTCAGATCCTGCCCGGCCTTCAGTGAGTTCAGGGTGAGGACACCGGTTGTGCTGTTAACCTCGGCAAATACGCCGGTCTGATCCATCCTGGCGTTGATGGCATTGGTAATATTGGCCGAGACTTCGCTGCTGCTGTCACCAATGGCGATATTTACCGTGTCGATCGTTACGCCGTTGATGACCGTACCACCGAACGAGCCGGCAGCTGTGGCTGTGCCGCCTGAAGTTACAAGCGCGGCGGTGGTCGCTGATGCTGCGGCGAACTGAGCTATGCCGAGCGTATCCACGTTTGCATCGACGATGCTGTTGATGCCGATGGTTTGGCCCGCGTCGGCGCCGACCTGGAACAGTTTGCTGGTGAAGCTGCCATCCAGGATCTTGGTACCGTTAAATGCCGTCTGGTTTGCCACTCGATCAATTTCGGCGACCAGCAGCTGGACTTCCTGGTTCAACGCAACGCGATCCGAGTCGGAGTTCGTTGCGTTGGCGGACTGGACTGAAAGTTCGCGGATGCGCTGCAGATTGTTGCCAATTTCTGCCATTGCGCCTTCTGCAGTCTGCGCCAGCGAGATGCCATCATTGGCATTGCGCGATGCTTGGGTCAGACCACGAATCTGGGTGCTCATGCGTTCCGAAATTGCCAAGCCGGCAGCATCGTCTCTGGCAGAGTTGATGCGCAAACCTGATGACAGGCGCTGTAGCGAGGTTGCAAGCGAACTCTGCGACGTAGTCAGATTCCGCTGGGCGTTGAGCGACGCCACATTGGTGTTGATGGTCATGGCCATGATTCAGTTCTCCACTAGACGATTTGATGATTGAGCCGAAGTCTCTGACCCAAGGCACTGAGCATTGCGGTCGGTTCGTGTCCACCATCTCTCAGGTAGATCGACTTGGCTTCTCCTATGCATGGGGTGTGCCACTTCATCAAGAACCATATCTGGCAAGCCTTTCAGAGGATTTAAGGTAAAGCTCGTCGGGCTTGAAGCGGGAGGGGTTCTACGAAAAAATTGCCGTTGCTTGCCGCATCGCTGCGATATGCCGGCAATAACTGCCGTTTCTGAAGGGCTGAACAGAGACAGAGAGTTAGAAGCATCTGTTTGGGTGATCCACCCACCGCGCGAACGAGCGCTTGATCCATAGGTGAGGAGCGAGGCTGGCCTTGTTGCACAAGTTGCTGCGTAACGGCTCGGTGGGCTGCGGCTGATGAACTTGCAGCATGGGTAATCTCACTGCCACTCGCAGGCCGATCTATAACGAATCCTTGCGCCAACGCGGCGCACCGCAACTGCGGATTTATGGGTATGAAAAGGCAGGGCAGCACCGACACCGGGAACGAAGCTTTGTTGCTTCGACTTGCCCGGTGATTGGGCGAAAGCGCGATATTTTGATCGGCGGGCAGGACCAATTTACTTCACTCGGCACAGCTCAGGCCGTGCGTGTGGCATCAGTCCATCCGGAATCAGGGGAGTCGCTCTGGGCTGGTTTATGCAGCCACGCCCAGGCGGATGATTTTTCAGGTGGCGCCGAGTAGCCATCCCGCTTGCCAGCGGGCGAGGTTCTCGCCCTTTAGCATCCAGGTTTCGCGCACGACTGTCTGCAATGTGAGGCCTTCCTGTCTGAGAGCATCGGGATCGGCTATTTTGGCTTCAATTGCCTCCACCCAGTCTTTGAAGCGATTTTTGACCAGTGTGACAGGCAATCCGCAGCGATAGGGTGGGGCGTCGGATGCAATGACCGGGTAGCCACAAATGCCGTATTCGAGCAGCCGGAGATTGCTCTTGCAGGCATTGAAGCGGTTGTCCTCCAGGGGGGCAAGTGCGAGGTCCAGATCCAGCACTGCGAGGCTGGTCGGGTAATCCCGCAGGCTTACGCTAATATGACATTCAACCGAATCAGGGTGGACGCCTTCGGGAATCATGCCGAAGAACACCCATTCAACCTTGTCCTGCAGTGCCTGCACGACTTCGCGGATCAAGCGCAGATCTCCGGTGTGGCCCGCGCCGCCGGCCCAACCCACGCGGGGCTTGCGCGCAGGGGTGTGAGGCCCGCGAGAGGGTAGACCGCCCCATTGCGCTGGAGGTAGATAGTTGGGTAGTACGACGATTTCCGGATGGAAGTTGTGCATCGCTGCCTTGAGCGGCTCTGTGGAGACGACGACACGGTCGCACAGCGCCATGGCGCGGCGCAGGTTGCGAAGGATGTCGGGCGGCATGTCCTTGCGATGAATGCTGGATAGCGGCAGGTTGGGGAGGTAATCGTCCAGTTCGAAGATCATTTTCGCCGGAATGAGCTTGCGGTATTGCTGCATGCTATTGATCTGCTCGTCGGTGATCTGGCGCTGGAAGATCATGACATCCGGCGCGGCTTTGGCAACGCACGGGGGGGGCAGATAGATGCGGGAGCTTGCGCCGGTGGCGAGCCCTGCACTGACAAGCTGGTCACAAGGGGCGATGATGCGGTAGAAGCCAGAGCCCTGTTGGTCGCCGCACAGGGCGTAGAGTTTCGGGCTGCCGGGATTTCTTTGGAATAGCGGGTTTGCCTCCAGTTCGAAGCCCTTGCCGTTGAGGCTGAGGCCGGGGTTGTAGGCCGGGTCGCGGGTGAGCTGTGGCAACCAGCGCTCATACATCGCGGCTTTTTCTTTGTTGAAGCGCTCGCGCTTGGCGGCGTCTTTGGCCGGGTCTTCGGCTTTCTGGCTGACGCTGCCGACGTGCATGACGAGCGCGTGTGGTGTCCATACCACGGCGTGGCCGGCGCTACCGATCTTCAGGCAAAGATCCACGTCGTTGTACGAGACGGCGAAGGCTCGCTCATCCATGCCGCCAACTTCGAGATACACGGATTTCCGCACCATCATGCAGGCGGCGGTGACGGCGCTGTAGCGCTGGTCCAGCAGCAGGCGCTGGTTGTAGCCTTCGGCCTGCATCGGGCTACCGATAAAGGGGTGCTCAGCGGGGCCTCGCAAGCCGAGGATTATGCCTGCGTGCTGGATATTTCCGTCCGGGTAGAGCAGTTTTGCGCCCACAGCACCGACTTCAGGGCGCTGGGCGTGATTGAGAAGCGCCTCCAGCCAGTCGCTCTTAATGATGGCGGTGTCGTTGTTAAGCAGTACTAGGTATTCTCCCCGCGCTTCCTTGGCCGCGAGGTTGTTCATGGCGGCAAAATTGAAGGGGTGGGGGTAGGAGAATATCTGCAGCTGATCCAGGCCGAGATCGATCAGTTGCTGCAGATAGACGAGGGTCTCTGGGTCGTCACTGTTGTTGTCGACGATCAGCAACTCATAGTGGGGATAGCTGGTCTTTTCGGTGCAACTTTCGATGCAGCGTCGCAGTAGCCCGAGCTGGTTGCGGGTGGGAATGATGATGGATACCAGCGGGCGTTCGGCGTGCTGATAGCTGATGCGCAGGCTTTCCGGCGCCAGCCCCTGCTGTATCTCGGCGTGTATGCCGTGGCGAGAGAAGTGCGCGGCCAGTATTGCGGCACGCTGGGCGACGGGTAAGCTGGGGGGGCGGATGTCCGCGAGGTGGAAGGCGATTTCCGCAACGTGTTGCCAGCGGGCCTTGCTGTCACGCGTAGCTTCCAGGCTGCAGGTGAGGAGGATTTCCGGCCAGAGCATATCTGCCGTGACGCCGGGGCTTGCCAGCAATGCTGAGTGCATCAGCACGGCGCGCCCGATGTAGTCGGCAGCGTAGAGCAGGTCCGGGTCTGGGTCGGGCTTGAGATTGGGGCTGTGGCGGCGCCGCTGCTCATCCAGCAGATCGTGGTCGGTGTAGATCAGCCCGGGCACCGAGTTTTCGCGAAGTGCCGCCGCGAGTGCGTGGAAGGCGGCCGGATTGATCTTGTCGCCCGGGCTCAGGATGCATAGCCAGGCCCCAGCTATTTCACTGATCCGACTTAGCAAGCTGGCGCTCACTGAATCACTCTGGATGAATTCCGCCTGCTCTGCGCCCTGCGGCTGTGTGGCCACAAGCACCCGGCGGGCACCGGCAGTGCAGCAGGCGTCAAGGCTTGCCAGGGTGTCTGCCAGTCCGGCGCTGCTCGTGGTGGCGTCGATGACGAAAACAAGGCTGTTCAGGGAATGCTCGGGCAGGGCGCGCGGGAAGCGCTCTGCGGTGCTGGCGATCCAGTCAAGGTAGGGTTTGAGCTTGCGTTCGTAATGCAGATCTACGTCGACGGGTGCGCTCAGTGCGCGTTGCGTGGCTTCGAGATAGGCCCGTCCGTAGCGTTGGTCGGGTTCCAGATGGCAGCCTTCGCCCCATTCATTCCAGGCATTGATGAAGAGCAATTGCTCTTCACCTTCAAAGTTGATGCGGGTCTGGCGTATCGCATGTGCCAGCCATTGTTCGTAGAGTTCAGGTGAAGAGCCCGTAAACAAGGTGGCGCCGCCCTTGCGCCGGCGGGCGCTGTTGTCCCAAGCCGGCACCACGCCACGGAAGCGTTTGTAGGGAGGTGCCGGGCGAGCACACAGCTGTTTCACCAGTTTTTCGTAGCTGCCAATTCGGGCGCTGCGATCAGCCAGCTGCTGTGGATAGGGAAAGGGGGGGAGTGATGAAAAGTCGACCTGGTGCGGCAGGAATTCGCAGCTGGCATCGAAGCCGTTGGCTTCTGGCGGGCTGACGGTAAAGCTTTCCACGCAAACCAGATAGACCTCGCCAATGCCGTGATCACGCCAGGTCTGGCGCCAGCTGGCGATGGTATTTTTAAGACTCGGAATGATGTCGGTGCGGTAGATCAGCAACACGGGCCTGCCATTGATGCGGATGTAGCGGCTATCCCTGAAATAAGGCAGCAGGTCTTCTGCGAAGCGGGCGTTGAGGTCTGTGGAATAGCTTTGCTCGATGAGAATTTCTCGCTCACCGCCGTCCCAGCGACGGGTCCAGTTTTCGTTGGCCCAGCAAAGGCAGAATGGTAGATCTATCTCAGGATGCGCCAGCATTTGATCAATGGGCTTTTCCAACAGGCGCTTGCCGTCGAACCAATAGTAATAAAAGCAAAACCCCTCCAGGCCGTACTCGCGCGCTAGTTTTGCCTGATTGGAGAGTACCGAGATATCGTCAAGGTTGTAGTAATCAAGCTCGCTTGGGATGTGCGGTTGATAATGCCCATCGAACAAGGGCTTGCCTTGGCGCACGTTGTCCCATTCGGTGAAGCCGTCTCCCCACCACTGGTCGTTCTCCGGGATTCGATGAAACTGCGGCAGGTAGAAAGCGATGGCTCTGGCTGATGATGACTTTTTCGTCGAGTAATTTTCGTATTCTTGGAGCTGCTTGTTGTCTGTTTGACTCTTTATTTGCTCTTCTGTTTTGAAAACGTTGCGCGTGGACTCTTCGAATTTAGACCTCGCTGGGTCGTTTGCGGCAGCTTGGGTGTTTTCTCGCTTGGCGTGGTAAAGAGACTGCCTCGCTATGGTTGATGATATTTCGAGCGGCAATTCATTTGTGCTGTAAGGTGCAATGAAGTTAAGTGCGTTGCTGAGGTTGTCTGATATGCAGAATCTTTTTATTGATATTTCTCTAAGTATAGAAAGATTTTTTACCGCATCAGGGTAGCCTGATAGCAGGTGTTTGATTAATTCTACGTGCCCTAGTTTTGTTCGGCAGCAGCGCCCTGAGAAGTTGTAGGCCGCAGCTTTTTCAAAATTGTAGATGTCTATGTAGCCAGGCCCGCCAAACCTGTCATAGCAGTAAACAGGTATTCCTAGCGCAAAGCACTGCTGTACTGTCCGGCCAATAGTTATAACAAGGTCGTATTGGGAGAGGATTTCCTTGGTGATCAGAACGCTTTGGTACTCAAATCCATAAAAATCTATGGAGATCTGTTTGTTGTTGCCTTTTATTTCTCGGATTTCATTGGGTACGTGATTTGAAATTACGGCTATGCTGCATGGGGAGTAGGGTTTTTTGCTGGGCTGCAACGAGAAGTAGTCTTCGCTGACGCTGTTCTCGAACAGGAATATGCGCTCAGAAGGGAAGCCTTGTTGGGTCAAGGCGTTGAAGTTTTCGATGGAGTTTGCGCCGATGGCGCTAAGATTTTTGGCGTATATCGGCGGGCTTTCGAGTGGTTCAAAAGGCGACAAAGATACAAAAACTGATTTTTCAGATTTAATTCTGTGGTATGCAAATAATCTGTCGAAAGTGGTGAAGTGATGCCCCCAGACTAGATCGACCTTACGGTCAGTCAGAGGGAATTGTTCTTCGCCAAGGTTTATCCAGCTAATCTCTAGTGGCTTAAATAGATCTTTTATGGCGGGGCTGAGCTCAAAGCAAGCAACATACACATCCCAGTCTCGGCGAAGAAACTCCCTGGCTAATTCAAACGTTGTTAGCTCAGAGCCGGCATAGTATCTGAGGCTGTGGTTTGTCAGGATTACTGTTTTCTTGGTCATGGATTTTTGGCGGCCTTTTCGTTGGTTTGAAAGATGGCGTCAATGTTAAATATGTCCGGAACTTCAATTATTTCCATTGGAGGCTTTCCCGGGAAATTCAAGGTTTCTCCTGGGGTCCATTGGTTGTAGATGGTACGGACATTGTTGATGAAATCGATCATGCCGGCGTTTGAGGAATTTGATAGCTTTGAGTCGATGCTTTTTCGCACTAGATTCATGTGTTTCATGGCAATGATGTGCTCATCAAAGAAATGGAATGGTCTGCCATTTCCGTTGATGCCTCTGGTGCCGTCTATGAATGTGGGGTAAGGCGAATTTAGAGTGATTACCGACTTGGCGTCGATCTCTGACAGGAAAGAACAGCAGGTGTTGTCAGGAAGTCGTGATCGCCAGATTGGTCTGTGGATGTGTAGATAAGTTCGTACTGATGTCGCTTTGATGCGGCAGTCGCGGATGAAGTCAATCGCCGCTAAGAATTCTTTACTGTCATAGTACTCGTCACAGTCCATGGTCATGAAGTGAGTGACTCCCGCGCTCTTGGCGTCATTCAGTCCGATATTGCGCTTATGTAGCTCATTCATTACCGGTGGGGCGGCGAGGTCGGGTGTGTACCAGGTTACTTTGTCAGCCAGGCCGGATCGGATTGCCGTATCGATAATAGACTCCAACGATGGATCTGCTAAATTCCCAAGGTTGGAGACTCTCTGTGCAACGAGACCAACAAAGTCGACGCACGAGCGAATTTGTTTTATGGAGTGCAGGAGATGCTCTTCGCCGTTGAATACGTTATAAGAAACGCCGCAGATCATTTTGTTTCCTTTTGAGTGTCCCGGATTTTTGTAGGGGCTCTAGACGCGTCGATTTCGTCGCAACACTGCGTTGTTCAAGGGGAGCTTATTCTCATCATATGCCGCAGTGAACGCTTCGGGTCCGGGATAAAAGGGCGTTTTTGGGGGCAATTCAGCTCTGTGGCGATCAGACGTGAAAAAGCCCGCCATCTTGCGATAGCGGGCTGAGGTATTGCGCGATTGGCTGAGTGCTTACTGCAGCAGACTCAACACTTGCTGTGGCAGCGAGTTGGCTTGTGACAGCATTGCGGTGCCTGCTTGCTGCAGGATCTGTGCCTTGGTCAGGTTCGCTGTTTCCGAGGCGAAGTCGGCATCGGTGATGCGTCCCTTGGCTGCCGCGATGTTCTCAGACGATGTTGCCAGATTGGCAATTGTTGAGGTGAAGCGGTTCTGCACGGCACCCAGATCAGCGCGGGCCGAATTTACTGCCGTCAGTGCCTTATCGACAATCTCCAGAGCCTTCTGGGAGCCGGTGAAAGTCGAGATGTCGACATCTTTTGCATGGACTGCCGTCTGGGACGCGGCCGTTCCTGCTGTGAGGCCGCCTGTTACAAGGCCGATACCTGTGCCACCCGTGAGAGAGCCAAGACTGCCAAGGACCAGATCTTTTCCTGCTTTCACCGAAGACAGCGTGAGCTTGTTGGTGCTGTCGAGCGACGCATAGACACCGGTCTGGTCCATCTTGGCATTGATGGCGTTAGCGAGGTCGGTTGAAACGTCGGCACCGGTATCGCCTACAGCGATATCGATAGTGTCAATGCTGATGCCGTTGATGCTCATGCCAGAGACGGTGCCGGTTGCGGTGGCCGTGCCCGACGAGACTGCTGCCGTGCTGGTTGTGGCTGCTGCAAACTGGGCGGTTCCGAGTTTGTCAATGTTGGCATCGACAATGTTGTTGATGCCGATGGTCTGGCCAGCGTCGGCGCCGACCTGGAACAGTTTGCTGGTGAAGCTGCCGTCCAGGATCTTGGTGCCGTTGAAGGAGGTCTGATTGGCCACGCGGTCGATTTCGGAGGTCAATTGCTCTACTTCGGACTGTAGTGCATCGCGATCAGATTGCGAGTTCGTGGCATTGGCGGACTGGACCGACAATTCACGAATACGCTGCAGGTTGTCACCGATGGTGGAGAGTGCGCCTTCTGCGGTCTGCGCCAGCGAGATGCCGTCATTGGCATTGCGTGAGGCAACCGTCAGACCCTTGATCTGGGCGCTCATCCGTTCGGAAATGGCCAAACCGGCGGCATCGTCTTTCGCGCTGTTGATGCGCAAGCCAGAGGACAGACGCTGCAGGGAAGTTGACAGTGAAGATTGGGAAGACGTCAGGTTGCGTTGTGCATTCAGCGACGCGACGTTGGTGTTGATGGTCATGGCCATGATAAAGCTCCTTGTATGTGCGTTTCTCACTTCTGCTTGCTTTTGCAAGCAATCACGGGCTGTGTGCTCGTGTGTCTGTTACGTCAGAGCGGCTTGAGACTTTAGAGCTTGTTTGCCTTGCCTCATGTGCTGCGCTGCCATGGTTCAATCAACGGGAGAAATACGGGCTTATTTAGGGTGAGGTGATAGTGCAGGCAAAAAGTATTTTTTCGGCCGTATTTGATTGTCTGTAGAACAAGGCTGGGCGCGGGTCTACGAGGTGTTTGAAACCGTAAAAAAGTGCTTCTGGGCCTCAAGTTTCCAGAATGGGGGTCGAAAATGACATTAAGGCGGCACTGTGCCCCGCACGTAAAAAGCCCCGGAAGCTGCCCGAAAGTTAGCTTGCCGGGGTGTTTTTTTGTGCCGTGCGTCTGTCGCAAGTCGCAAGTCGCAAGTCGCAAGTCGCAAGTCGCAAGTCGCAAGTCGCAAGTCGCAAGTCGCAAGTCGC